>CAYOYI010000300.1:0-5406 GCA_964408105.1 uncultured Chitinophagaceae bacterium
ATTTTGTATCTTGCCGCCCGCAAAACACAACCCCAAATGAAATACCTGTTAAAGTCTGCGTTCCTGCTTTTACTAACCCTCATGATGTTCAGCGGCTGCGAAGAAGATATAAATGTTCTTCCACCCAAAGCTTGCTTGCTTGTTGACGACAACAATCCGGTAGTCGGTCAGGCGGTTACTTTTACCGACTGCTCTGAGGATGCTTACCGAATTGAAATAGATTTTGGCGATGGCTCATTCGCAAGGTACTCGCAGGCAAAGCACAGCTACAATGCTGTCGGGACCTACTACGCCAGTCTTTTCGCATGGTCGGAAGATAATAGCGTGAAAACTGAAAGTGTGCAGATCATCACGGTGAAAAAGGGAAACGATAATCCGATTGATACCACAACGAATCCTGGAGTTAAGCCTACTGCATGCTTCGATCCCGGCAGCAGTGCAGTCGAAGCCGGAACGGACATTTTATTTATCAACTGCTCAATCAATGCGGCTTCCTTTTCATGGAATTTCGGTGACGGCACTACTTCAACTTTACAAAATCCAACACATGCCTTTACCGCCTCCGGTACTTACCAGGTGAAACTTACCGCAACAAATTCCAACGGGTCCGATGATACTACGATAGCAATAATAGTTGGAGAAAGAGTTTTACAATCAATTGTTCTCAAAAATTTTGATCCGCTGAATGCTGATGGTGTTGCATGGGATGATCTTGGATTTCCGATTCCTGGAGTGCCGGTTGAGCCGGATGTTTTCGTTCAGCTCACCGCAGCTTCAGGCAGCACTTTGAGCACTTCTATAAAAAGCAATCTCGCCACATCGGCTTTGCCCACAAACTGGGACGTTACTTCGGAAAATCTGAAGCTGACCAATGAAAAGTGGTCGGTTGTCATCATTGATGATGAAGGATTCTTCGGACAGGACGAGGAGATGATGCGCTGGGATAACGTGAATCTCGGCACACTGGGCTCAAGCGGGAAGATTGAATTATCCAACGGAAGCTACTCGCTGGAGCTCCAATATACAGTGCAGTAAAGCGCAATAGGCAATTGGCAAAATGCAATCGGCAATTTTGCCGCATTATTTTGGAACTGCAGGAGACTCTTTTACGCCTGCCTTTTGGAACACTTCTGGAACATACGTTGAAGAGAGAAATGGCTCTTCCTTGAAATTCCGTCTTAACATTTCTTCATGATCGAATGTGGTTTCCAGAACCACTTTACCAGCATCAAGGGAGTTTTGAATTTTCAGCGTAAGCTCATTGATATGCAGGCAAAAAGATTTGCTTAACACCGGTTCATCATCATGAAGAATTGCACTGGCCAGATCATTGATGCCAAGGATGTAATCCATTTTTATTTTCTCCGGCCTGAGGCTGAATTTTCTTTTCGCATTATTAATAAGCGGAATCGTCTTTGCATCCAAACCAAAAACCTTTCTCAGCAGCCAGTTGTCATTGATGAATTCCTTGCGTTCTGCTTTTAATTTCAGGCTCGTGTAGTAATTCGCTTTTACCGGGGAATAGTTATCCCAGAAATCCCGAATTGACAACAAGCCTTTGTCCCCGACAATTCTCAAGCTTCGATCCATTGGGGCCATGATGCCACCCGTTATTCTGGTAATAACTCCCGATTCATGCTCAAGACAGGCAACCGTAAAATCCGGTGTTTCTGTCGGCTCAATGAATGATAATTTTTGCGGTGTGAGGCAGCTGGAAAACGCAGTGACGTGTTTCACCGGGCCAAAGAATGCTGTTACCCATGTGAGCGCGTAACCAAGATGTTCAAGCGCACAGCCAACAGAGAATTCATTTTCATAGGGCCAGGGCACACCAAGCTTTGACCGCCATTTATCCGGTCCCATGAAATGCACCGGGCCATCATCCATCTCGGCATAAACCAACCTTACCTTGCCGATCTTATTATCGCGAACTGTTTTCCAAAGGGTTTGAGCAGTCGGGCTAAGCAAACTGCAGGGTGCTGTGACGATCTGAAGATCATTTTTATCGGCAAGCCTGGTCAGTTCTTTTGAATGATTGAAATCAGGACAGGTTGGTTTCTCACTGTAAACGTGCTTGCCTTTTTCCAGACAAGCTTTCGAAATTTCAAAGTGACTGTACGGATCAGTAAGGTTGATGATTATTTCCGCCCCTGATTTATCGAGCAGCTCATCCAGCGTTTCATAAAAAGGAACATTATAATGCTGCGCAAATTTCTCTCCCCGCTCGCGGATTTTTTCAGTTATACCCACAAGTTCCAGGTTCGGATACTTGCGGATCGTGTGCATGTAGTAATCCACCACGAAGCCCGTGCCGACAATTGCTGTTTTGATTTTTCGCGCGGCCATATTTTTATTCATTCGGATATTTCAATCCGCATTTTCTTCTCACTTCATCCATGCTGTGTAAAACGGCTATCGAATGATCCAGCGGCATTATGTCGCTTTCCTGCTTGCTTTTGCGGAGGCAGTTATTCACTTCCTGTATCTGGTAATGATAAGCATTGCCTTCAAAAGGGACGACTAACTTCTTCGATTGCCTTCCAGTCAATGTAATAAGGATTCCCTTAAAATGTGGCGAAAAACGCAGAAATAACGGGAACTTGTATGGATTTTTTCTGATTGCCGCTTCATTTCCGCCAGCTCCAGCCACTCCTGATGATTTTGAGAGATAAAGGGTTGACGGCCTGTAAACCGGGGCGCCTAACCTGATAGAACCCTTATCACCGAAAATTGTGAATTCATTATCCAGTTCAGCCTGGAAGCTGCAGGAAAGAGAAGCAATGGCACCGTTCCCATATTTTAAAGTCATCACCGCTTGCTCGTCAACTCCGGTTTTGCCAATGAGCATTTCAGCTTGAATTTGTTCCGGTTTCCCGAGAAACAAATGCGTGAGTGATACAAGATAAACACCGAGATCAAGCAAGGCTCCCCCACCCTGATTCAGATCAAATCGGCTGCCCTTGGTCAGCTTAGTTCCGAAACTGCCTTTTATCATTCTTATCTCACCGATCTCACCGGCTTTAATAAGTTCGCTCGCTTTTCTGATTGATGGAATGAAGCGAGTCCACATGGCTTCCATGCAGAATTTATTGGCATCTGCTGCCAGCTTTTGAATTTCAGCAGCCTGAGCTGCATTTAGCGTAAAAGGTTTTTCGCACAGTACATGTTTCCCATTTTCGAAACACAACTTCATAATCTCATAATGCAACGAGTTGGGCGTAGCGATGTAAACTATATCTACACCCGAATCTTTTATCAGCTCCCGGAAATCCGTAAAAACCTAATATGCGCCAACTACTTTAGAAAATGTTTCTGCATTTTCCTTTTTGCGGGATGCGACTGCCGTGATCTTATTTCCGGGAAGAAAATTAATTGCATAGGCGACATCGTATGCAATCTCACCGGTGCCGATGACGCCCCAGTTAAGCATCGTTCTTTATGACCTGCTTGTAGTCCTTCATCTCCGCATCGAAATCGGGCGTTTCGGTGTGATACTTCACTTCCCTATTGAGCCGCTTTTTGATTGACTTCAAAATGCCCCCGTCAATCATCAGCCTGCGGTCGCTTGTCCAGACGCGCACTTCTGGAATGGTGAGCCGCCTAATTTCTCCGTGTTCCTGCAGCATCATTGCCATCCACGCATCAGACCAGCGCTTTCTTGTAGTGTTAAAACCACCGACCTTCCTTCCGTCATCTGTGCGAAAGGCAAAATTGAAACCGAGCACGTTGAAGAAATCCATTTTCTTCTTTCTCAGGTTGAAGAAAAAACGTGTGGCACCCTCGTATGCGGATAAAATCATTCTCGGAGAACCCTCACTTGGAAAAAAAGAATACGTGCCGTAAGCACACGCCACTTTCGGATCTTTCAGCGCTTCCACATACGCATCAATCCAGCCTTCGGGATAAATGGAATCTCCGTCAGCATTCAGGAAATATTTTCCTTTCGCTTTATCCAATCCAGCCTGACGCGCGAAGCTGATGCTTTGCTTGGGCTCATCAATGATGGTCACGCCAAGCTTTTCAGCTATTTCCTTTGTGCGGTCTTTGGAATTGTTATTAACCAATATCAGCTCGACCTTGTATTTGGTTTTCATCCGGGAGAATGAAGTAAGCACCTTCAGCAAAGTTTTCTCTTCATTGTAAACCGGAATGGCAATCGTAACCTCAGGATCTGCAGTTTTGAACTTATACAGACCTTTTTTCACCTCCTCGAGCCTGTCAGGCGGCAATTGATCAATGGCCTTGAAATTGCTTTCAATGTCATCCACCCACTTAGGTATCGCAAAAAAGTTATTGATTACCATTTATTACAACAAAGTGGCAATTTAGTGACCACATCACGAACAGTCCAATTTTAATTTGAACGGAGTAAGTTGAAAGATGTAGTAAAGATGTTGTTCCAAGTGTTCCGCAGGGCACTTCTCGAACTGAAATGAGGGCGGAAGTCTGCGACTTCCATGGGTGGAGACAAGCTGCTGGAATTTTCCATATCTTCAATTATGCCATTCACCTATCGTTTTGATAACCCTGACGGAGCTTATTTCGTCACATTCACAGCCGTAGAATGGATAGACGTTTTCACGCGAAGCAGGTATTCCGACATCGTTGTCGAAAGCCTAAGATTCTGTATTCAGAAGAAAGGCTTACGCATCCATGCGTGGGTGATAATGAGCAGCCATTTACACCTGATTATTTCCAGAAATGGCAAGCCAGGCTTTTCGGATATCATCCGTGATTTTAAGAAGTTCACGGCTGATCAGATCATTGCCGCGATTCAAAGTGAAACGGAAAGCAGAAGAAACTGGATGATATGGCTTTTTAAAAGTGCCGGTAGGAAAAACAGTAACAACAAAGAATTTCAATTCTGGCAGCAAGGCAATCATCCTGAAGAACTGATCACTAATAAATTTATTGACCAGAAGTTGCATTACATACACGAGAATCCGGTTAATGCCGGGTTGGTGTACCGCGCTGAAGATTATGTATATTCGAGTGCAATAGATTATGCTGGCGGAAAAGGGTTGTTGCCGGTTGTCCTTATTGAATAGGGTTTGGCAAACGCGGAAAAGTCACAGACTTTTGCCAGCATCGAAAGTACGAAGTGACCTGCGGAACACTTCGAACAACTTCGTGGTTTATCCAAAGTCACAAGAGCCCTTCGGAACTCTTGCCACAACCTGGGTGCCGGACAAATTGCAACGATCGTTGTCATGGTGTTCGTCATTCCCGTGAAAACGGGAATCTGGTTTTTTCATCCCGCAACTCGTCCGCGTTTTAAATGCGGATGTGTGAATGCCCGAGTTTTTAACTCAACGTGCTGGCTTGCGTTAGTTTGGGCAAGAATTGGAGTTGGGAACTCCTTGCTCGTGCATCCTTGTCTGGAGACGAGGACGAGGTGCGGGGTTA
>CAYOYI010000301.1:0-5397 GCA_964408105.1 uncultured Chitinophagaceae bacterium
GTACATCGTGCAGGATGGAGATGTAATGCACTTCAGGTTTAACGTGTAACGATCTTCTCTATCTTTCCTTTCCTTAAACTTTGAGTAATGAATAAGGAAACCAGCACAACATACCACAATCCACCGGACGGAAATTTGATAATGCCCGTTAAGGCTAAAACGATGCATTGAATAATCAGCACCCGGTTAATTTTTGTTTTCCAGATGCTGAATAATAGGGTATCCATAAAGGCAAAGAAGATCAGAATTCCAATGGTAATAAAAACACGATCCGTAAAGATGAATCGTTTCGGAATTACATACAAGTTTGAAACGATTATCTCAACCCAGGTTTCGGAAACTTCCGGATCAAACATTTTAAAAAAATACCCGCTAAAATAAGACATCACGTATAGGCCCGGAAAGTGAATCCAGTTCGTGCAAATTATTTTTAGAATTCGGGGCATGCCGAACTTGCTTTTGCCAAACTACCCTAAGGAGTCAACCAGTTTTCGGTCATTAGAAATCCTCAGCACTTTATTTTGTCCGCCCAATTTACCTTGCTGGCGCATATAATCAATAAAAGCATTTTTTTGAAGCGGCCGGATCTTAAGAGGTTGAAGCACTTTGCCTTTTATCAGATCACCGTAGTAAGGATTTTTTTCACAAAGGAGCTTATCCAGTTTCAGAGAGAAATGCTCCAAATTCTCCGGGGCATTTTCAAACTCAATAAACCACTCATGAAATGGCAGCGAACCATTTCCCGAATTCACACACGGAGCAACCGTAAACTCAGTAACAACAGCACCATCGTCCTTCAGCGCATCATGCAAGGCAGACTCCACTTCCTCAATAATCACGTGCTCACCAAACGCTGAAATAAATTGGCTTACTCTACCCGTAACGGTAATACGATAAGGTTCTTTGGAGATAAATTTCACCGTATCACCGATGATATACCCCCATAAACCTGCATTGGAATTGATGACGATAGCATAGTTCACTCCGGTTTCGATTTCTTTGATTGAAAATCTTGGAGGATTTTCGTCAAAGATTTTATCAGCCGGAACGAATTCAAAGAAAATCCCGGAATCAACATTCAACAGCAAACCTTTCCAGTCAGGAGTATCCTGATAAGCTATGAAACCTTCTGAAGCCGGATAGGTTTCTATGGTTTGAATGGATTCTCCTACAGCCCGTTCAAGCTTTGCACGATAGGGTTCGAAATTCACACCGCCATGTACGAGTACCTGTAGATTAGGGAAAAGTTGCTTGATCGGCTTACCGGTCTTTGCAATTAACCTGTCGAAATACATCTGCACCCAGGGTGGAATACCGCTGATGAGCGTCATGTTCTGATTGTATGTTTCCTCAACAATAGCGTCAATCTTTTTCTCCCAATCCTCGATACAATTTGTTTTCCATGATGGAAGCTGATTCGTCTTAAGATAGGCGGGAACTTGATGATTGACAATTCCGGAAAGCCGTCCTGTAGGAATACCTTCTACCTTTTCCAGCTCGGGACTTCCAGATAGAAAGATCATCCTGCCGTCCATGATGTCCCACTTTTCTGTTTGAACCATGTGCAGCAGCAGAGCAGTTTGCGCGGAATAAAAATGATTTCTAATGGAGTCCCTTGTGATGGGGATATACTTCATGCCTGAAGTGGTGCCGGAGGTTTTGGCAAAATAAATCGGCCTTCCCGGCCAAAGCACGTTTTTGCCGCCATTAAATATCAATTCGATGTACGGCTTGAATTGCTCATAATCTCTGAGCGGAACTTTTTGCTTGAAGTCTTCATAGCTTTTGATGCCATTGAAATCATGTTCCTTTCCAAACACGGTATTCGAAGCAACATTTACGATACTCCGTAATATTTTTTCTTGCGCCTCGATCGGATTAGCTGACCACTGACCGACTTTCTTTGCCACGTATCTGGCGTAGGGACGGATAAGAAGTGATTTTATACCCACGGGTCAAAGATAAGGAAGAAGGCATGGATGCCGATATGCAGCATGAACTCCTAATTTTACAGTATGATTTCTGCACCAACCCTGCTTTACTTGGTAATCGCCTTCATTCTTTTGGAATTTCTGCTTGAAAGAATACTCGATTATCTAAACTCCAAAAACTGGTCTCCGGAAATTCCGAAGGAGATGTCCGGTTATATTGACGAAGACAAGTACCTGAAGTCGAGAGAATACGAGCAGACTAAAAAACGAATGAGCATCCTGGTCAGCATGTTGAGCCTCATTGCAATAATTACGCTCCTGCTGTTGGATGGATTTGGAAAATTGGATTCATGGGCGAGACAATTCACGAATTCCCCGATCTTGCTTGCGCTGATCTATTTCGGAGTGGTTTATGCCATTTACGATATCGTTTCACTGCCTTTTTCTATTTACAACACCTTCGTGATCGAGGAACGATTTGGATTCAACAAAACAACGCCCAAAACCTACATCATAGATAAAATAAAGGGACTGATACTCTCCGCCTTGATTGGTGGCGGACTATTGTCGCTAATCATTCTTATTTACCAAGCCACGGGTGAATGGTTTTGGCTGCTGACTTGGGGAGTCATTACTTTGTTCTCGCTTTTCTTTACAGTGTTCTATACTTCGCTGCTCGTTCCGATTTTCAATAAGCTCACTCCGCTTGAACCGGGAGAACTAAGAGATGCCATTAATCACTACGCTGAAAAAGTGAAATTCCCTTTGAAAAATGTAATGGTGATGGACAGTTCAAAGCGCTCAAGCAAGTCAAATGCTTACTTCAGCGGTATCGGTGCCAAGAAAACAATCGTGCTGTTTGATACGCTCATCAAAAATCACAAGAAGGAAGAATTGGTTTCCATCCTTGCGCATGAGGTAGGACATTACAAGAAAAAGCACATCCGAAACAGCCTTATCCTTTCGACAATTCAAACTGGAATCCTTCTTTTCATTTTCGGAAAGTTTGTTGGCAGTCCCCTGCTTGCAGCCATGATGGGAGCGGAAGAACCAAGCTTTCATATCGGCCTCCTTGGTTTCGGACTGATATTCAGTCCCATTTCGATGATTATCGGGATATTAATGAACATGTACTCACGCAAGAACGAATTCGAAGCGGATGCATTTGCAAAAGAAACTTACAACGGGAATGAACTAAAAGAAGCGCTTAAAAAATTATCGGTGGACAATTTGAGCAACCTGCGCCCCCACCCTGCGTATGTATTTTTTCATTATTCCCATCCGCCTTTATTGGAGAGGTTGAAGGCGCTTGGATAATGATTATAATCAGTCTTCGACTCCGCTCAGACTGACAAACATGCAATAATTAATTCAAAAGACTGTGTGGTCACGGTAAGCGTAGCCGAACCGTGTTTAAAGCTCAGGAAATTATCTTACCGGACTTATTTTCAATAGGTACAGCAACAGGAATTTCCATGCGTTCGCTTTTTGCATGTTGCTTGTGTTTTTCAAAAACATATTCTGCAATAGCCATCGCGGCCTCCCGGCCGTCCAATGCGGCATTCACCACAAGGTCGGCACCTCTAACGGCATCACCTCCAGCGAATACGCCATTACGTGAAGTTTGAAGTTTTTCATCTACAATCACAGCACCGTAGCGATCGGTTTTAATGCCGTTATCATTCAGGAATTGAAGCTGTTCGTTATTGAAGCCTAACGCAAGAATTACAATGTCTCCTTCTATGATGTGCTCCGTATCCGGAATCTCTTTGAAACGCGCCCTGCCCTTTTCACTTCCTTCGAGTTCCGTTTTCATGAACTTCATGCCGGTTACCTTACCATCTTTATCGGCAACAAAGTTTTTAGGAACGGTATTGAAAATGAATTCAACTCCTTCCTCCTTTGATGCTTTCACTTCCTTTTTGCTGCCCGGCATGTTGGCCTCGTCACGCCTGTAAATGCACTTAACACTGGAGGCGCCTTCCCGAACCGATGTGCGAACGCAGTCCATTGCCGTATCCCCTCCGCCAATGACGATCACATCTTTTTTCTTCACATTGTATTTGCGGTCAAATTTTTTCCCCAGTAATTTTTTCTGAATGTTAGTAAGAAATGGCACCGCCATGTAAATATTGTTTGAGTTGTAGCCTTCATGAGAAAGCACCTTACCCTCCGTAGCTCCGAATCCGAGGAACACGGCATCATATTCATTGCTTAATTGATCGAGAGAAATATCTTTTCCTATCTCCGTATTCAACCTGAGTTCCATGCCTGCGTCCTTCAGCAATTTAATCCTGCGATACACAGATTCCTTTTCCAGCTTGAATCCCGGAATACCGTAGATCAGCAGGCCACCGGGTTCGTCAGCCCTTTCAAATACCACCGGCTTAATACCCGCTCTCAACAGGAAGTTGGCACAAGACAGACCTGCGGGTCCGGAACCGAGAATGGCAACTTTCTTATCCGACAATTTATCGGGAAAGACCGGTTTCAGTCCTTTATCAAAGCCTGACTCATTGATAAAAATTTCAATTGCGCCAATCGTCACTGCGCCATGTCCGTCATTCAGCGTGCAAGCTCCCTCACACAGGCGGTCATGAGGACAGATACGGCCAAGGATCTCCGGGAATGGTGATGTTTCATTCGAAATATCGAAAGCCAGTTTAAGGTCTTTATCCGCAATATATTTCAGCCATTGAGGTATGTTATTATTCAATGGGCATCCGGTAGCAGAGCAATATGGAATGCCACATTGAATACAGCGGCTGGCCTGCGAGGTTGCGGCATCTGCCGAGTAGATGGCATATATCTCCCGGAAGTCGCGAATGCGCTCCTTGGAGAGTTTCACTTCCGGATCCAACCGCTCTATTTTAGTGTATTCGTACATTTCAATTCAAATGAATAGAATTTCCGGACGCGTTGTCCTGTTTTTACCTGCTGCTTTGAAAAACTCTCAGGAGAAGCAGTGTTAGATAACAACAACTGCCGGTAAATTCAAAAATTCCTCTCAAAATAAGCATTTATTTAGAATGTAAAAAGTAGGTTTAGGTTGCCTGGAAGAAAGCGATTTTTTAATCATACTGTTTACTTGTAGGCTTCAACATGAGGCATGTCAAAGTGGCAAGCAGAAAAACTCATTTGAACTACGGAAAAGGAAGATCAGCCTTTTATAACTTAAAATGCTCAACACTCCGAGTTCAAAATTAAAAGAGAAGCGATACATCACAATCCCAACTTTATCCACTCCCCCGGCACATCTGCTTCTATCAATATCTTTTCCTTCTTCACCGGGTGTTCAAAGCGAAGTTCTTTTGCATGAAGGGCAATTGAAGCATCCGGTAAAGGTTCAGGGTATCCATATTTTAAATCGCCCACTATCGGACACCCGATTTGCGCCAATTGCACCCTAATCTGGTGATGCCTGCCGGTTTCAGGATTCACTTCCAGCAAATAATATTTTCCTACA
>CAYOYI010000302.1:0-5369 GCA_964408105.1 uncultured Chitinophagaceae bacterium
GGAAATATTCAGGCCATTTCCGGAAGTGATCTTATCAATGGCTGCAAGCACATTCTTGTAATTCAGAAGGGGTTCACCCATTCCCATAAAGACAATGTTAGTCAGCGGCTGTCCGTAGGCTTCAATAGATTTTCTATTTAATAGCACCACCTGATCGTAGATCTCTCCGGCAAAAAGGTTTCGCTTGAGTTTCATAAACCCGGTAGCGCAAAACCGGCAGTCAAGGCTGCAACCTGCCTGGGATGAAACGCAAGCTGTTACCCGGTCTTTGGAAGGAATAAGCACACCTTCGATAAGATCATCATCAAAAAGCCTGAAACGCATCTTAATGGTGCCATCCTCACTTTTCTGAGCGATATCTTCTTTTAGAATGTTTATCGAAAAATCCTCTGCCAGCATTTGTCGCAAGGGAAGGGACAGGTTTGTCATCTCATTGAAGGAGCGGGCGGATTTCTTCCATAACCATTCCTGGATCTGCTTTGCCCTGAACGATTTTTCATTCTTTCCTTTAAGGTATTCCTCCAACTGAGGGCTGGTGAATTCTCTTATATCCGGTTTGTTCATTTCCGAGCAAAGTTAGCATTCGATTAGACCGGCTGAAATATTTAAGCCGATGACAAACTACGTCTTTGCGGATCCGCCATCGGGCGGATGAAGCAATCCCCCTTGTCAGCTATCCATATCAGGGGATTACTTCTCCCGATGCTTATACCACAGGCATGGCTATCGGGATCATTGACGCTAATAACTTAGTTTTTCAAATACAGTTAAAGTAAAACGGCAGCCCGTTCGTCTAATGTTAGGAAATTGAAAAAACTTTGGAAACTTTTGAACAAATTTTTGTTTCCAATGTTTTCCTGTAATAAATTTGCCACCGTTTTCAGAGCAATGAACCTCAAGCAAATCCTTTCAAAAGCCGAAGATATCTTTCTCAGCTATGGTATTAAGAGTATTACCATGGATGATTTTGCAACGAGGTTATGCATGTCCAAGAAAACCCTCTACCAGTTAGTAAGCGATAAGAACGACCTGGTGAAGAAAACGATGAAAAATCATATTGAGACAGAAAAGAAGGCGATTCAGGAAATCTGCAGGGTGCATGAGAATGCGATTGATGAAATTTTTGCAATCGGGAAGCATGTGCTGGTTCACATCAGAAAGATGAATCCATCGGCCATGTATGATTTGCAGAAATATCATCCCGAAGGCTGGCAAATGTTTGTTGACTACAAGAACACATTCATCTATAGCTGCATTTTGAATAATCTTCAGAAAGGCATTGAGCAAGGACTCTATAGGGATGATTTCAACCCGGACATTGTTGCAAAGTTCTACTCAGCCAGAACGGAAATAGTGATTAACCAAGAGATATTTCCGTTCCCAAAGTACACGGTGATGGACGTTTACTCAGAATATCTGAAGTATCACGTGCGAGCTATCGCCTCAGAAAAAGGAATAAAATATCTGGAAAAACAAAAACTAACCTGATCAAGCCTCTCTGGATCCCATTCACCGCAGCAATCCTGTTTCTCTCATTCAACCAGTCAACCGCTCAAAACGACACACTGAAATTTTCCCTGCAGGAGGCTACTGATTTTGCCCTGCAAAATAATCTGATGGTCGAGAATGCAAGATTAGACCAGAAGATCACCAAGAAGAGAACGATCGAAATCATTTCGGAGGGTTTGCCACAATTGGATGGGAAAGTCACATACAAGAATCAATTCGAATTGCCCACTTCCCTGATTCCTACTTCTTTCATCGGAGGTAGCCCTGACGATTACATTGAGTTGCAATTCGGCACCAGGCATAACATGAACATTGATTTCACGGCTTTTCAGTCGCTGATTGAGGGAAGGTACTTTATTGGATTGAAGGCGAATAAAACGCTGCTCGCCATCTCAAGGGAGCAGTTGGAGATCACTGAATCAGACCTGAAAAATATGGTGGCAAAATCCTACTATGCAGCACTGGTCGCGGAAGAGAGCGCGGGAATCATTAAGAAAAATATTTCGACAGTTTCTCAACTTCTTCATGAAACTAAAGAACTCTATGAGAACGGATTTCAGGATGAGCTTTCCGTTGACCGTTTAGAACTTTCATTAGCCAACCTGCAGTCGAAGCAGAAGGATATCATTCAGCAGCTTGAAATCACGAAAGACGTACTGAAGTATCAGATTGGCCTGGCGTTGGATAAAAACATTTCACTTACTGATAATCTCGAAACATTGTTAGCGCAAGCTCAGGAGCTTAATACGCAATCATTCGACTACACCCAGCGTAATGAATATCAGCTATTAAATCATCAAAAAATAGTGAGGGGCTATGAGGCGGCAAGTTATTCTGCTGGCTATGCACCATCTCTTGGCGCATTTTTCGGATATGGATTCAATGCGCAGCGAACCAAGTTCGACATCTTTGATACTGACCAACCATGGTTTAAATCAGGTTACTTCGGTTTTGAACTCAAGTGGCAGATTTTCGACAGCTTCAAAAAAGGTGCTATTTACCAGCAGAAAAAACTGGAGCAGCAGAAGATAAAAAATCAGATTCTTGATTTTGAACAACAGGCGAATCTTGATGTAAAAAATACCAATTCAGCATACCAAAATGCACTGGAAGAGTTCGCTAATCAAAAGAAGAACCTGGCGCTTGCAGAAAAAATTTACAATAAAACGCAGGTGATGTACCAGGAAGGAGTCGGTTCGAGTCTCGAGCTGGCCGAGGCGGAATCATCGCTGACGGAAACACAATCCAATTATATCAACTCGATTTATGACCTTCTTTCCAAGAGAAGCGATTTAATGAAAGCATTAGGCAATTACTAAACCATCTATATGAAAAAAATAATCATAGCGTTACTATTGGGCAGCTTGTTTTTCGGCTGTTCTCAGGATGATAGCGTGGAGGCGAAGAAAGAAAAGCTTGCCGGCCTGAAAAAGCAACATGATGAGATCGGATTCCAGATACAGGAGCTGGAAAGCGAATTGAAAAACCTCGATACCACCAGTCTCGATTCAAAGAAAAGTGGCAGACTTGTCACCACGTTGGTGGCGCAGAAAGAGTCCTTTCAAAAATTTATTGATATACAGGGCACTGCAGGGTCTGATCTGAATGTAACATTGAGCGCAGAAGTGAGCGGAGAAGTGCTTTCAATTCCCGTGAATGAGGGACAGGATGTGAAGAAAGGTCAGTTGCTGGCTAAGATTGACGATGGTGTTCTGCTGGAAGAGATCGAGGAGCTGAAGACTTCGCTTCAGCTTGCTACCACTGTTTTCGAACGGCAGGAAAAGCTGTGGAAGCAAAATATCGGCAGCGAGCTTCAATACCTCGAAAGAAAAAATGAAAAAGAAAATCTTGAAACAAGACTGAAGAAAGCGCAAACTCAATTGGAAAAAACGCGCATCACCGCACCAGTGAACGGCACCGTTGAAAATATTCAGATAAAAGTGGGCGAGATGATCGCACCCGGAACGCCATTGATGAATGTTGTGAATCTGGACGAGATCATCGTGAAAGCGGATGTGCCGGAGCGGTACATCGGTTCGGTGACAAAAGGCGAGGAGGTTACCGTCAACTTTCCTGCACTTGGTACCGAGCGCAAAGCAGCTATCACTTCTGTCGGCAGCATTATCAACCCCAGAAACAGAACATTTAATGTCGAGATAAAAATACCTAACAAAGATCATGCGCTTAAGGCGAACCTGCTGGCGATCGTGAAGATCATTGATTATCAAAATCCTGACGTGGTGACGCTTCCAACCAAGCTCATCCAGAGAACAAACGGAGATGATTTTGTGTACCTCGTGGAAAATAAGGGGGAGGACAAGGTTGCCAGGAGGGCAGAAATAAAGACCGGGGCTACCTATGATGGCGAAACAGAAATCCTATCCGGGATAGCAGCAGGCGACCTGGTGATCAATGAGGGCGCTCATGATGTATCCAACGGCTCATTGCTGGACATTCAGCATAGTGATGTCTCTGAATGATAATGCTGATTTGAAATTTAAAAGCAGCCTATGCAAGACGAAAAATCATCAGGAAAAAGCATCGTAAGGGAATTCGGACTATCAACACTGGCGGTCAATAACCGGACGGTCGTATTCATTTTAATGTTCCTGCTGGCTCTTGCAGGATTAATGACTTACAGCACCATGCCGCGCGAAAGTTTTCCGGAGGTGGTGATCCCCACGATTTATGTTGGCACCTCGCATCCGGGTAACTCACCTTTTGACATGGAAAATCTCATCACGCGCCCGATTGAAAAAGAAATCAATACCATTACAGGCGTTGACAAGATCACCTCTACGTCCATTCAGGATTATTCCACCATTATTGTTGAATTCGATTTTGAAACGGATGTGAGTGAGGCATTGCAGGAGGTGAAGGATGCCGTTGACCGGGCGAAAAAAGATTTGCCAACGGACCTCGACCAGGACCCTAATGTGTTTGAACTTGATTTTTCGGAAATCCCGGTGATGAATGTCAACCTCTTTGGCGAGCTCCCGATGGATTACCTCAAGGAGTATGCGGAATATCTGCAGGACGAAATTGAAAAACTGCCTGAGATTTCTGAAGCAGAGATCAAAGGTATCGGTGAAAAAGAAGTGCGGGTTGATATTGACGTTCATAAAATGAATGCTCTCGATATCAGCTTTGGCGATATTGAAGGAGCCATCGGCAATGAGAATCTTACCATTTCGGGGGGTGATCTGCTTACTGATGAATCGAGAAGAAATATACGCGTGCTGGGTGAGTTCACTGACGTAGAGGAAATTCTTGACATCATAGTGAAGCACGAGAACGCTGAGGTGGTTTTTCTCAAGGACATCGGCACCGTTTCTTTTGTGTATAAAGAGACGGAAAGCTATGCGCGCGCCAGGGATCTCCCGGTCGTTTCACTTGATATTAAGAAGCGTTCAGGGGAAAATCTTATCAACGCGGCTGATAAGATCAAGAAAATCATAGAAAAAGCGAAGGAGAAAAAATTCCCGGAGAACCTTCAGGTATCCATTACCAACGACCAGTCGAAGATGGCACGTAAGGCGGTCAGTGATTTGGAAAATAACATCATTGCCGGGGTGATACTCGTGGTTTTGGTGCTGCAATTATTCATGGGTTTGCGCAATGCAATGTTTGTGGGTGTAGCGATTCCCCTTTCGATGCTTATCAGCATAATGCTGCTGGGCATGTGGGGTGTTACGCTCAACATGATGGTGCTGTTCGGCCTGATCCTTGCGCTTGGGATGCTCGTGGATAATGGCATCGTGGTGGTTGAAAATATTTACAGGCTGATGCAGGAGGGCCTTTCGCCAGTGCGCGCTGCAAAAGAAGGCGTGGGTGAAGTAGCGATTCCGATCATCACGTCA
>CAYOYI010000303.1:0-5359 GCA_964408105.1 uncultured Chitinophagaceae bacterium
AATTGATTTTTCATTCTGTTCAATTTGAAAATAATAATTTTGAGGATTCTTGTTTAGAAGAAAAAGAATCATCATCAAATAATAATAACAAAGAAACCCAAGAAAAAAGCAAATTGGAAGAAATTAAATTAAAAAATTCAGATTATTAAAAGAGCTATCTTTTTTATTGGGGTACTATTTATTCGTTTCGGAGAAATAAGGTCTCAGGCTGTTGATTATCCGTCTGCCGTACCAAGTTGGATCAACTCATGCAATTACGGTGGAACTAGAGCTAGCTCTTTAATAGACACTTGGGTTATACACTACATTGGAGTTGGTGACTACATAAGTGCCCTTAACACTTTTAACAATTGTAATAGTTCTGCTAGTGCACATTTTATCATTAGAAATTCAAATGGTGCTGTATATCAATGCGTTCCAGTACAAAATTTAGCGTATCATGCTGGTGCAACTGGCTATAATAATAATACTCGTTCTATAGGTGTGGAACATGATGTAAATGTAACAAACCCCTCAAACTGGAATTCCCAGCCTATGGTTCAATCTTCGATTAATCTTGCTTGCCACTTAATGCCCATCTATAGCATTCCAACTACATATACATTACCAGGAGTGCAGGGTCATAATGATATGCCAGGGGTGAATAAGGACTGTCCTGGTCCTGTACCTTGGGCAACTTGGTTCGCAGGAATTACATCATGTAGTAATCAAGCTGTTTGTTCACAGCCAAATGATGCTTGCAGTTCGGCAAATACGATAACCGTAAATGGTAACTGTGAAAATGGAGATTTATGTGGTGCTACTCAATCTCTGGCGCCAACTACACCATGTGGACTAGTAACAAGTGCTTACGCCCAAGACATATGGTATTCTTTCAATGCGACTCAAATTGGCAATTACGCAGTTACGGTGTCTCCTTCTAGTGCAATGGACGCAGTGGTGAATGTAAGGAGCTCGTGTACAGGATCGGCTCTATTTTGTTTGAATTCTGGAGGAGGGCTCGGAATACCGGAATCTGGAACATTTTCAATTTCCACACTAGGAACATATTATATTAGAGTATATCATTATACACCTTATCATGAAAGTCCAGTTGATGCTACGTTTACAATTTGTTTGACAGGACCAGGAGAACCTAGTTGCCAAAACGATCAATACGAATCTAACAATTCCACAAGTACCGCAAATCAAACAGCATTTTATTCGCAGATATTAAGTGATCTTTCAATTCCTGCAATTGATATTAACGCAACAATTTGTGATGGCGATGCCGATTTTTACCAATTCAGATCTGACCATAAAGGAATGGCAATTTTCACGGTTTCTCCACCACAAGGGAAAAATTATAGGTTGGCTATGTATAGGAGGTCATTAGGATTGATTTGGAGTCCGCTCACAGGGCCTTCTGATGTTGTGGTATCTGATAATACTTTGAAACTTTATAGGAATGGCTCATCATTGCTATCTCCAAGAAACTATGCAATCAAAGTTTCCGGGGCCGGAGCAAATGATTTTAGTGCAAGCCCATATGAATTGACAATGGCATGGTGTCCTGATTGTTTGTCCTCGAATAATCGTTTAATTACTTCGGTATCTATTGCCGAGGGTGAGCAAATAGATTATTGCCCTGGCCAAACTACAACCCTGAGCGCATCCGGTGGAGGGGCAGAATACCAATGGTTCTCAACTGAGCCATTTACATGTTTAAACAGCAGTTGTTCCAGTATTGAAGTAGCCCCAAGTTCATCAGCTCTTTACACTGTGGTTTCAATACTTTCTGGCCAAGGGCTTTGTTCCAGTATTGATAGCATATTTGTAACCTACAATAGTAATTGCATTGTTACATGCTATACTCCAACCGGCCTCTCAGAAAATAACCTAACGCAAACATCTGCATTTTTGAATTGGGCGAATGCGACAGGCGCAAACGGTTATACAGTTCAATACAGGATAAACGGAACTTCAACATGGTCAACAAAATCCGTGTCTTCCAGTGATGCTACCCTGACAGGATTGACTTGCGGACAAACTTACCAATGGCAGGTCAGATCAGAATGTTCCGGAGGGATACGAAGCTCATATACCGCACTAAGAATATTTCAAACTAATTCATGCAGTGGTTCAAACGGAGATAATTGCAGTTCTGCAATAACACTAATTAGTAACGGAACCGGTTGCACATATACCTTTGCTACCGTAGCAGGTGCGTCACCATCATCATGTCCGCAGGTTGCTTGTGATAGCTATTCCGGTAATCCGGGACTTGCCGATGTATGGTTCCGATTTCAAGCTCAGGCAACTAGTCACACAATAAATATTGATCCCGAAGGCACAGGGACAGGAACCAATTTCTTAGACCCAGTAGTAGCAATTTATAATTCATGCAGCAGTTGTACCCCAAGGCATTGTGAGGACGATATAGGTGCGGGTGGGGGCTTTACCAGTGTTTATGTAACCAATCTCACCGTTGGAAATTTCTACTATATTAGAATTTATGATTACGGTACTTCTCAACCGGCAAATCCCGGCTTTTATATCTGTGTTTCGCATACTGCCGGAGATAATTGCAGCGGGGCAATTTCACTGACAAGTAATAATAGTTGTATTCCCTTTACCAGTACAGTAGCGGGTGCTACATCATCAGGGCTTACAATTCCGGGGTGTAGTGGTTTTCCTGCAAGTGCAGCAGCTTATGATGTATGGTTTAGTTTTCAAGCGCTTTCAACAACACATACCATTTTGGTTGACCCGGAAGGGGTGTATACAGGTTCAAGCAACAATAATTATGTTGATCCTGTAATTGGCATTTATAATGCCTGTAATGGTGTATTACTCCAATGCGAGGATGATGCTGGCGGAGGGGGTGGGAACTGCGAAATAACAGTGAATAACTTAACCATTGGAAACATCTATTTGATAAGAGTTTTTGATTACGGAGCCAACCCACCAATTTTTGGCGGATTTAATATTTGCATTACTCATACAGGCGGAATTGATTGTGATGAACCCGATGATACTGAAGAAGAATATATTGATAACGATGAAGCGGATTTGAATTGGTCAGGCCCTTCCGGGGCAGATTATACGCTGCGATACCGCGAAGATGGTGGAGGCTGGGAATATGTATATCCCACAGTGAGTAGATATAATCTGACTGGATTACAATGTGATGAAGAATACGAATGGCAGGTGAGAACTGATTGCTCAAACGGAATTAGCAGTGACTTTACTAATTCAGAATTTTTCATGACGGAGCCCTGCTGCGAAATCCCTAATAATCCTCATGAAAATAACGTTGGTATTATTACAGCGGAATTGGATTGGTCTGGCGTTTCATCTGCTAATAGCTATAAATTAAGATACCGTGAGTCGGGCGGGAGCTGGCAATATGAATATCCTTCATCAGACGTGGTTACAATAAAAGACTTGTTCTGCGGGACAACTTATGAATGGGAAGTCAGATCGGAATGTGATAATGGAGAACATAGTGACTATACGTCAACAGAAACTTTTACAACTGACTCAGAACCTTTACAGCCAGGTCAGATTTCCGGTAATACCCAAGTTTGCGAAGGTTCGTACCAAACTTATTCAATAAATACGGTAGAAGGATCAACTACTTATACTTGGTCTTTCCCTAACGATTGGTCAGGTAGCTCCAACGGTACAGCCATTAACCTGATCATTGGAACCTCAGGGGGTAACATCAGCGTAACTGCGAACAGTAGTTGCGCAAATAGTCCTCCTCAAACTTTGAATGTTTCGGTCACTTCAAATTGTGATGACGCTGATTCTTGCACGTTGGATTATTGTGAAGAAGGCGTTTGTTTGCATACAATTATTACCGCGCCCAATAAGCCCGATACCATTTATTCTAGTAATGGACAAAAAGTATGTCCTGGTGATATTAAAGAGTATAGTGTAACACCAGTCCCTTTCGCTGAACACTATGTTTGGACATCACCTGCTGGGGGGACCATTATTAGCGGCATCGGCACTTTTGCCATAACAATTGAGTATGGCAATGTAACTACCACCTCTCAGTTAAGCGTGGTAGCGGTCAACTCCTGCGGCAGCGGTCCTGCTGCCATTATAGAGGTGAAACCCAATTATCCGTTAGTTCCAAGTATCATCACCGGACAAACTAGTGGTGTATGTGATACTACGCTAACTTATAGCGTTACCGAAGAACTCGGAATGACTTACCTATGGTATGCTCCCAAAAATTCGAGCATTGTTGGGCAAGGAAGCAATTCGGTTGAAGTAACCTTTAACCCAGGATTCACATTCGGAACATTAGGAGTAAAAGCAGAAAATGCCTGTGGAAAGAGTTATGCTAGAAAGCTGATCATCAACTCTGTTCTAGAAAGACCGTTTTCCATTACCGGCCCAATTTTTGGCAACTGTAACTCGGAATCAGAGTATGCAGTAAGTCCAATGCCCGGTGCAGATTCTTACCAATGGAGCACTAACATTCCAGGAGCCAATATTTCCGTCAACCCTCCTCCTAATGATATTGTAGTTACCGTGACATTCACAGATTCATTTCATCATGGAAATATTTCGGTAGTTGCAATAAATGACTGCGGAAGCAGTCCGCAAAGAAATCTCACCGTTTACGGAACAATGGATTCGCATACCGGAACGGTAACCGGAAATATTTATGCCTGTGCGGGTGATACCGAAATTTATAGCATTGATTCTGTAGCTGGTGCTATCGGATATGCATGGTCTGTCCCATCAGGATCAACCATCTTATCGGGGCAGGGTACAAATACGATAGAAGTATTAATCGGTAACAACCGGGGTAATATCACAGTACGCATAATAAACGAGTGTGGCATAGGCGCCCCTACCGGAATCAAACTGCGAATGGCAGGCTGTCCGTCAAACAAATGGTCTTCCGATCTTGAATCTAATGAACAAAATAGCTTTGAGATAACCTTATTTCCCAACCCAGCTAAAAATATACTGAACTTATCTGTGAATTCTTCAATTGACACGAAAGCCAGAATAGAATTTTTCGATCTACTTGGTAAAAGCATTTTTGATTTTAACTTGAACGTTACCGAAGGAACAACTCAAAAAGAAATTAGTGTGAAGGGTTTACCTGCCGGCCTGTATTTCTTAAGGTATCGAGATGAAATGAGAGAAGAAGTTTTTAGAGTTGTGGTTCAGGATTGATACAATTCAGTTCGACAGGCAATAACTATCGTTTTGCATTGGTTTCTCTTTTGGACATTATTTTGGTGGCTCCTTTTCCAATACCATTTCGGCTGTTTTGCTTTAGGTCGGCATAAACTGAAGCTTTTTCCTCCAGTTCTTCCAAAAGGCTCTTAATCCGGTCTCGTTCCTCAAG
>CAYOYI010000304.1:0-5355 GCA_964408105.1 uncultured Chitinophagaceae bacterium
GCACAAATGGAGTGATAAGATGAAGATATTATTCAATCCTCCGGGCTGGTATCCTGAGGAACTTGGGGGTGTGCAAAAACCAAAAGAGGTAACCACCACCTCATTTCACAAATATGATACAGATTCACCCCGTGGATTGAATCTCTACGTGCTGCTGCATTTTGTGATCCTTCTTTTAGGTACGACTTTCTTTCTTTTTAAGTATATAGACTTCAGCACGGGCATCAACATCGGGTTGACTGCACTGATTGTTTTTTCTTTGGTGAATCTTGGTGGGATATTCGAAGGAAAGCGGTGGGTGTTCGTAATGGAATTGTTGCGGTTGGGAGCATTAGTGGTTACCCTTGGAATCCTTCTGAGTGGCAATAATCTGTTTTTACCGGTAATTATTTCTTCGTCCATCCTGGCGATGGCAAGCGTGATATGGCTTTCGCGCTATAGAAAAGCCTTGGTTTTAGGTTGAGGTAACCTCTATCATGTTTGAAAAAGACCCTTTACTTTTCGCTTCTCCGCTTTTCGCCATACTAATTGCAATTGAGGTAATAATCAATGCCAGCCGCCATCTGAATCTTTATAAAACGAAAGACTCCATTGCAAGTATCACGATGGGTACGGTGGCTGTCATCATCGGACTGGGTGTGAAGGTCGCTGCATTTTTTGTTTTCACTTTTCTGCATCAGTTTGCGCTATTTGATTTGGGAAGCGCATGGTGGGTATGGGTGTTGTGCATGTTCGGTGATGACTTCAGCTTTTACTGGCACCACCGGCTGAGCCATGAAGTGCGCATCCTGTGGGCGGCACATGTGAACCATCACTCATCACAGATGCTGAATTTCTCAACAGCTCTGCGCCAAAGCTGGACGGAGCAACTGTATAAATACATCTTCTGGCTGTGGATGCCGCTCGTTGGCTTTGAACCGATCATGATCATGACGATGATGTCTGTTAATCTCATTTTTCAATTCTGGCCGCATACGCAATTAGTAGGAAAACTTGGCCCGCTGGAATGGATTTTCAATACTCCATCACATCACCGGGTGCATCACGCTTCCAATCACAAATATTTAGACCGGAACCACGCAGGCATTTTAATTATCTGGGATCGGCTATTCGGAACATTCCAGGAAGAAGATGAAAAGGAAAGACCGGTTTACGGCATCACCAACAATATTAATACTTACCAACCGGTGAAGATCGCCTTTCACGAATTCAAGGATCTGTGGAGCGATGTGAAGCGCGCTCCCGATGCGATCACCAAATTGAAATACATTTTTTATCCACCGGGCTGGAGTCATGACGGACCGGACAGAACCGCGAAATATCTCAGGGGGCTTACTTTTGAGCAGACATGAATCAAACATTAGCTGGAAATCACCTTTCAATTGTTGATGGAAGAATCCGTTATAAATTTCTTACCGTGTATTTTAGCTGAAATCACAATCCCTTGACGGCAGTCTTTACAAATATTTACCTGCTTATTGGCGTGCTGCATCTTGCGGCTGTCCTGCTGGAGAACCAGACTTTAAGCTATGTATCAAAACCTCTGTTAATGCCTGCCTTGATTGTTTGGTATTTGCTGGCTACCCGCAGCCAGCGAAGCAGCATCCATTACATTATGGTCGCGGCATTTGTTTTCTCTTGGGCAGGTGATATTTTTCTGATGTTTACCACCGAGCTATACTTTCTGGCCGGATTGGTTTCATTTCTGATCACGCATATCCTTTATATCACCGTCTTCAGCAAGGAAATAGAACAGGCTGGTAAAGGCATGGTAGTGGGCCGTAAGCCCTGGTTAGCGGCACCTGTGGTGATCGTAGCGGCCGGCCTGATAGCACTGGTTTATAATCATGTTGATGCCGAAATGAGAATTCCGATCGTTATTTATGCGGCAGTCATTACTGTAATGGTTATTATGGCTATTAATCGGCATCAGAATGTTTCTGAAATGAGCTTTCAGTCATTGCTTCTCGGGGCTATTTTATTCATGATCTCCGACAGCCTGATCGCGCTTAATAAATTCTATTTTGACGGTGAGCTATGGCAAGCAAGATTCTTTATCATGCTTCTGTATATAGCTGGCCAGTATTTAATTGCGAAGGGCAGCACACAAGCCTTGAAAACATGAATCCGCAAATTTTCGCGCTTCCGTTCATAGCCGCAGCCATCGGATGGTTCACAAATTTCATTGCCGTGAAAATGCTGTTCCGTCCCCGTAAAATGGTGAAGATCGGCCCGTTGGAAATACAGGGAATATTCCCAAAGCGTCAGCACCTTGTTGCGGAAAAGATAGGAAAACTCGTGTCTGATGAATTACTCTCCCTCCACGATATCAAGGAGCAGATCAGCCATCCGGAAAATCTGAAGATGATCAACAACAAAATAGAATCGAAGATCGAGGACTATCTCACTACCACTTTCCCGGCCAACTTCCCTTTTATGTCGCTCTTTGTGAGACAGAAGACTAAAGACAAGCTCAAGAACGATTTTCTCGAAGAAGTAGATGAACTTGCTCCGCAAATCGTGGCGCAGTACATCGCCAATATGGAAGGCAATCTGGATATTGAAAGAATCATAGAAGAAAAAATTTCACTGCTCTCTCCAGCCAAGCTGGAACATCTGATCATGCAGATATTGGCCAAGGAATTCCGGTTCATCGAATTGGTTGGGGCTGTGCTTGGTTTCCTGATAGGGTTGATCCAGGTCGGGCTGGTGATGATTTGACCTACTTGTATTTCCTCCTCCGAATAATGGAATAAACCAAAATCGCGAATAATCCTGAAGCGGAGAAAAAACCAATCAGGCTCAGGTAGGGATACCCGGTCGGAGACATAAGCTGAGACGGAAGGTCAGCCAGCATCACCAGAGAGGAACCGATTATTAAAGCCACTATAATGAGAGTGATCGCGATCCGGTTTGTAATGCTGTCAAGCTTTTTCAGCAAATAGCCGTACCCCTGATGCTCGACTTCAAAATGCAGCTTTCCCCGGCTGGTCTTGGAAATAATTTCCTTCACCTCCATAGGGAATGTGTTGAGGAAAGATGTAATTGCTGAGGTACGGTGTGTCAGCTCCGTCATCAGGTACTTCGGTTTGAGCTGCTCTCTCACCAGCTTGGCGCCATAAGGCTTTATGAATTCATAAGTATTGAACGTGGGATGCAGTTGTTTCCCTATCCCTTCAAGAATTGCAAATGCGCGGAAGATGAGGAACACGCTGCCCGGCACTCGCATCTTGTAATCATACATGATCTTTTGAAGCCGGGAGATCATGTCGGCTATATTGCTCTCGCTCACGTCCAGCGTGGCAAAGTCTTCAATCAGGTCGTTGAGATCATACTCGAACTGGCGCTCATCGGTGATTTGGTCTTCCAGCGATAGTCTGCGCATGTACATCGCCATTTGCCTTGCATCCTGCTTTGCGAAGCTGATGAAGATGCCCGCAAAGTTGAATTTGTCTTTGGTCACCAATTGACCAACCATGCCGAAATCAATAAGTGCAATAACACCGTCCTGTCTCACGAATACATTCCCCGGATGCGGGTCGGCATGGAAGAATCCATACTCGAATATCATTGTGAGATAGATGCTCATGCCGTTTTCGGCAACTTTAGCGGGATCAAGCCCCCAGGCGCGCATTTGTGGAACATCGGATATTTTACATCCTTCTGAAAATTCAATCACCAGTACTTTATCCGTTGAATATTCTTTATAGGCTTTCGGGATGTAAAAATTTTTATAATCCTTGTAAGTATCCCGGCAGCGGTCAATGTTACGGGCTTCATTGCGATAGTCCATCTCCTTGCTCATGGTGCGCTCAAAAGCAAGCACTACATCCATGGCATTGATAACTCCCTGGCGCTGCAGATAGCGTTCTGTTCTGGTTACTGCTTCCTTTATGATGGCAATATCACGTTCAACAATCTCATGCACTTCCGGTCGCTGCACTTTCACCACTACTTTCTGGCCGCTCTTCAGCCGGGCTGCATGCACTTGTCCAATTGAGGCCGAAGCGATTGGTTTCTCCGAGAATTCCTCAAAAAAGTCCTCAATTTCACCGTCTAGTTCCCTCTTAATTGTCTCCCTTACAATTTGATAAGGGAAAGGCGGCACCTTGTCCTGAAGCTTTTCGAGTTCCTTTATCAGACCCTCCGGAAGCATATCTGGCCTGTTACTCATCACCTGGGCCAGCTTGATGAACGTAGGCCCAAGTTCCTCGGCCACCATCCTGATCCTTTCAAATCGGGTGTACTCAAGCGCAGGCCTGTCCTGACGCATCCATGATATTCGCATTCGCTCGGGCACGAAGTTGCGCATGGTGGAATTCGCAATCACATCCTCAAATCCATACTTCACCAATACCGCGATGATCTCGCGCGTGCGGCTGATATTCCTGAAGGTTTGGTTGAGTATCACTGCTCTAATTACCCTAAAATGGGTCTGCAAAGGTATTTAATAAAGTTTCCCTGTAAAAATCATTTACGATTTACGAAAAACATTAAAATAAAAATGCCAGACATTATTCATGCCTGGCATTTTTCATTTCGGCTCGTTACCGGGTTAAGCGGTTGCCTTTTCTTTCTTTGAAGAAGTGTGGGAAGTCTTGCCCATCTTGGTTTCCAGATCGCTAACCTTTTTCTTCAGGCTTTCGAGCTCTTCTTCTTCATTTGTTTCAGCAAAGCCAACTTTCTGTGAAAGTTCCTTAACCCTCTGCTCAAACTCATCCTTTGCATTTTCGGCCTTTTCAATCCACTCGTCAACGAGTTTCTTGCCTTCAGTGCTTGAAATCTTGCCTTTGTCAACCAATTCGTGAACGGTCTTGGTGAACTTTTCAGAAGTGTCGGCAACTAAGTCCACTCCTGCGTAGAGAAACTTTTTAAATGGATCCATTGGATACGCGTTTTAGGGTTATAAAATTTTTACGCCAAAGATAGCATCACTAATTGTGCCATGGTACTAATGTGGAGAATTTTATTAAAAGCTTAACCTCACGGCTGAAAATGTGTCGCCTTTGGACAAAAAACAAGGGAAATTCTGACACAACACCTGACATTGTGTAAGCAAATAGCAATAACATTGCCTGCGCAGAATGCGTATCAACCCAGCGCATACCTGTGCCATAATAATTTAACCATGGAGTTGAAAAGCAAAGACCGAACATTTCAATCCGTACAAGAGTACTTCAAATTCATCACCAGCGAACTGCAGTATCCTCCACTTTACCAATATTTTAAGGAAGACTGGATAGTATCTGACGGCAACCGCCTTCATCTTGATATATATGAATCAGGGAAGGATGCCCCAACGCATTCTATGGCATTTCCAAATTTATTTTTCAGGCTGCATAGTTCATCATTTGC
>CAYOYI010000305.1:0-478 GCA_964408105.1 uncultured Chitinophagaceae bacterium
TGCTACAGCTGAACCAGCTGCTAAGGCTGCTGCTGAAGCTTACCAAAAAAACTGGAAGCTGATCCAGATAAAATCCCGCCAATGCTACCGCCATCATAATGAAAAAGCCGGACGTGGTCTCCACCATGAATACATTCTTGCGGTTGTATTTGTCAATGAGCGTTCCTGTATAAAGGCCCCAGAGCAATGATAAAAACGTGATGATCATCGTCACTATGCCAAATTGCGTGGGCATATTCAGCACGTTGGTAAAGTGCCAGGGAATGGCGATCATCGTGATGCCTTGAGCAAAACCCGAGATGGAATTTGCTCCGAACAGAAGATAGATTGCCTGCTTGTTCTTCATTAGCTTTGGACGGGCGAAGCTAACACAATGCCATGCCTTCCAAGGAAATCAAAGACAAACAGATAGTTGAAAAGATAGAGCGATACTGCGCCTACCAGGAGCGATGCAAACAGGAGGTGCGATTTAAACTGA
>CAYOYI010000305.1:488-5353 GCA_964408105.1 uncultured Chitinophagaceae bacterium
GTGTTGATTCCGCCAAGATTGAAAAATTGGTTTCACAACTGGAAAAGAATGGATTTGTTGACGAGCAGCGGTTTGCCAAATTGTTTTCCCGCGAAAAATTCAACCTCCATCATTGGGGAAGGATAAAGATTAGCAGCGGGTTGAGAGCTAAAGGGATTCCGGACAAGTTCATTGAAAAAGGAATTGCAGAAATACCCGAGGCTGAATATTCTGCCACGCTTAAAGAATTGGTTCAGAAAAAAGAGAAAGAGCTAAAAGAAGATGACGACTTCAGAAGAAAAAATAAACTCGCCCAGTATTTAGCCGGAAAAGGATTTGAATCGGAATTAGTGTGGGAAATGATTGAAAACAAAAAAGGCTGACATTTGCTGCCAGCCTCTAAGTTTTTGTTTTATGCTCGATTAACGTCTCTTGCTTTTTTTGCCTGTATTCAGAATATATTTCAACCCAATTTCTATTCCCCCAAGGAGATTGAAGGTGGTAGGTCTATCCTGAGCATCAAGGCTTGCATCGCTGGGATAGAAATAATAGTACCAGGCTCGGTTGTTAGCAGCGTCTAAATCAACCGCACCTTGACCACCCGTGGTAGTAGTTGGTAGCAATTCCGGTTTATCCTCAGCATCCGTGAAACTCGCGTCAAACTTGAGCATAACAGTCATCCCAAGAAAATCAGTGCCGAAGTTAGTACCTATACCAAATGCGAGCAACCAACCAACAGTTGTTGCTGCGTATGAATTCTTAACATCATAAGTTCCGGTTGGAGTTGGAATTAAGGGGATACTCACCCCTGGTATTCGAATTATTGATCCTGGTGATGTTCCTTCACCCTGATTTATCTCCAATTCAGCTTTAGTTAAGAAACCAAACTGCGGACCCGTGTATCCCACAAACTGAACCGGTGATTCAGGGTTTGTACTGAAATGAAGAAGGATTGGAAGCTTAACGTATCGAAGCTTTAGCTCATTATTTGTAGCGTTGGTCTTACGCTCATCAAATTTTTGCCCCTGATCCGAAACAATAATATCCAACCCTGCACCAACTGAAGGCTTAAAGAAATAGGCAAAACTCGGTCCGTATGCTACACCCCACGTGGTGGCATAGCGAAAAAGTGAATTATCTGAATTGTCGCTGTTGATCATCCAGGTGGTTTGCGGAGTCACTTTGAATCCGGCATGAAATCCCTGTTGCGCCCAAAGCAACTGGCTGAAGGCTGCAATTGCAATTACTATCAATGGTGTCTTCATATTGTATGTTTTTCTTGGCGAGGACAAATATATAAAAGTAAGTCCTGCAATCATCTTGATTTTCATCAATAATTTCAATCTGGCAACCAGCCAGTACTGGTAATTTTGCCAGCGTAATCTGAAATGAATTCATACTTACTCGTCTTTCTATGCTTATGCACCACGAACGCTTTTGCCGATGCCATTGGTAAGATCAATCAATTAGTAAATGCAGGACAATATGATGAGGCCCGACCGCTGCTTGAAAAGTCGTGGCAAAAGGATACCGCCAGCTTTGCATTGGCATTTCTTTATGCCAGATTTTTTTCCTCGGAAGATAACCCTGCGTTTAACCTTGACAGCGCTTATGTTTTCTCAAATCGCGCTTTGAAAAATTATCCTGGCAATCTTTCAGAAGGAAAACTTAAGAAAGTTGCTTTATCGGGAATCCGGCCTTATACCATGAACAAGTTGCTTGAAAGCACCTGCACCTCGGCCTTTGAAAAAGCAGACAGTATCAACACGCTTGAGGCATGGGAGCATTTTATTCAGACTTTTAAAAAGGCTAAACAATTTCCGGTTGCAGTTGAAAGACGCAATCACTTTGCCTACGAGCAGGCTATGGGAACATTCACTTATGAAAGCTTCAAAGATTTCATGGAGCGCTATCCGAATGCCGAGCAGGTGAGTGAAGCCAAAAAACTCTACGAAAGTCTCCTTTATAAAAAAGCGACCGTTGATGGAACATGGAAAGTTTACAAGGAATTCATGGATAGATACCCTGACAGCGAATATTATATTGAGGCTAAGGAAAACTATGAGTCCCTGCTATTTGAAGACTTTACTAAAGATGGCGCACTGAAAAGCTACGAGGCATTCATAGAAAATCATCCTGACAACCGCCATGCCGGGCAAGCTCAGGATAGCATATACTCTATGACCACAAAGAACGAAACAGTATTCGAGTATCAGAAATTTATCCGCACATACCCTCAAAACCGAAATGTGCTGAAAGCGTGGAGAGAACTTTTTGAAGCATTCAACATCAACAGGAAAGCAGAACTGCTCGATCAGTTCGCTAAGGCTTATCCCGATTATCCTTATGGAGAGGAATTAGAACAGGAGATCGCTTTGTCAAAAAAGAACATTGTGGCATTTGAGCAAAAAGGAATGTATGGCTTCCGAGATTCTTTTACCAACCGGGTTGTTGTCGAGCCAGTTTTTGATGAAGTAATGCCCTTCTCCGAAGGCCTGGCAATAGTAGTTGTGGGCGATTGTGAAGAAGCATGTCTTTACGGCTTTGTGAATAAAGCGGGCAATCTGGTCATTAAGCCAGAATACAACGAGGCGGAAGATTTTTACAATGGCAAAGCTATTGTCGGCATTGGCGACTGCTATCATGAAGACTGCAAATACGGGATCATCAATAGGAAAGGAGAGAAAATTGTCCCGCTGGAATATGACGAGGTTTATGAATTTTCAGGCGGATATGCCCTGGTCAGAAAACGAAAGCAGGGCTACGGCTATGTGAACCATAGAGGAGAGGTTGTAATCCGGTTGAAATATGCTGACGCAAAAAGTTTTTCTGATGGATTAGCCCCGGTGAAACTGGATTCGCTGTGGGGATTCATTGACCCTTCGGGCGAATGGAAAATATCTCCCTCTTTTTTGAATGCAGGCCAGTTTGGCGAAGGCCTTGCGCCAGTGGCAACCAGTGAAAAACTTTGGGGTTACATTGACGCTTCCGGCAAGATGGTCATCAAGCCGTCATTTGCTTTCGCGACCCCTTTTAGTCAGGGATTTGCAAGGGTACTCATCAACGAAAAAGTGAAAGGGGTGGCGATGCAAAAAGAAAAAATCATTGACAAGGAGGGTAACTTTGTAAGCAAGCCGCAGAACTAATAGCAGATTCATCCTGTTCTAAACAGCAAAGCCATTAAAAATGACAGAACCCAGCGTAGAAATTTATACCGAATCCACACCGAATCCAGAATCGCTGAAGTTTGTTGTTAACAGAATACTTGTAAAGAACGGAAGCGTTGATTGCCGCGATGAAAAAAGCGCTGATGAAGTTCCTCTCGCGAAATCACTTTTCGACTTTGAATACGTTAGTGGAGTTTTCATTGCCAGCAACTTTATCACCGTTTCAAAAAAAGCGGGATATGACTGGAATGACATTATTCCGGAAGTGAAAACTTTTCTAAAAAACTATATATCCGACAAGAAAGCCGTAGTCAGCGACAATTATGCGCCTCCAAAATCGGAATCAGCATCTTCAGATAAACCCGGTGACATAGAATCACGGATAAAAGAACTGCTCGATCAATATGTAAAGCCTGCCGTTGAGATGGATGGCGGAGCGATACAGTTCAAATCTTTCAATGAAGGAAAGCTGACGCTGATGCTTCAGGGTTCGTGCAGCGGTTGCCCCTCCTCAATGGTGACACTCAAAGCCGGCATCGAAGGAATGATGAAGCGCATGGTGCCTGAAGTGCAGGAAGTAGTTGCTGAAGAAGCGTAAAAAATAAAAATGGCAGCGTTTTCACGCTGCCATTTTAATATGCAAATGACTCTGTTTCTTTAGAACTCGACTTTCACCCCAACATTCCCGCTCTTGGGCACACCGAGCTTCCCGACAACTTTACCCTCACGATTCTTAATATTTACCAAATTATCGCTGCCTTTAAACAACAGGAAGATACCCGCCACCCCGGAAAATGCCCCGGTTATCAGCATAGTGCGTCCTGCCGCGGTATTTTGCTTTGTTTCATAATTCTTCGTTTCCGGGTTTGGCTGGCCTTCATCAGTGTTCAGCATTGATGCGCCAAATCCGATCATGGTCATTCCCCCTGTAAGTAAAATGCTTCCCGCAGCGATCTGCGTTCTTGCGATCTGCTTTTGGAAATTAACGCCTCTTACATACTGGTCATCACTCTCTTTCCAGTACTTGTAAAAGCCCCTCTTGGTGGTAAGCTTATCCTCTTGGGAAACTTCCTCCTCAGGCATTTCGAATTTGGTGGTTTCAGTTTTGCTTTTTGCTTTTGTTTGCTCGGCTACGTCCTGCGCGGTTACCACAACACTCAACAGAATAGATGCAAACAGCAACATTAAACTCTTCGTCCTCATAGTCAATCCGGTTTTAAGAAATCAAAGAATACGCCTTATTACGAGAAGAAATAAAAGTTGTTTCAAAAGATTTTAAGTTACGCAGATGACTCCCTACAGGCCATTCTGAGTTTTTTGACCCAAACCCTTGCTATGACTGAATTGCCGTCCGGTTATATTTTATGTTCGGATTAATAAAACTACTTTTACAGGTCAAAAAATTTAAAGTTCTATGAAACGCTTATTCGCAATTTTGGTCCTCTTCCTACCCGTATCATTATTTGCGCAGGCGCCAAACGCTATAAAGTACCAGGCAGTTGCCCGGAATGATAATGGCGAAATCCTTGCAAGTCATCAACTTGTAGCAAGATTTTCAATTTTGGATAATTCGGCACAGGGAGCGGTGCTTTACCAGGAAACCCACTCCGTGCAAACCAACCAATTCGGATTGTTCACAGCTTCGCTTGGCGGAGGTACAGTTTTGCAAGGAGATTTTTCGTCCATTGATTGGGGAAATGGTTCACGCTTTTTGAAAAT
>CAYOYI010000306.1:0-5324 GCA_964408105.1 uncultured Chitinophagaceae bacterium
AGAGATGATGCCAGCGGGGCAGGGGAGGGAATTTACTGGAAATATGAATCAGCGCTCAAGAAGCTTGATTCAGAGCTTTACTCTGTGGTTGGCGCTGCCGGGGAATTATTTTCTATTAGGACTTCACTGTTTGAACCAGTTCCGGCAGATACGATAGTTGAGGATTTTTACATGACGCTATTAATTGCTATGCGTGGTTATACAATTAAGTATGAGCCGGAAGCTTATGCCGTAGAAGGACCTTCCGCATCTGTAAAGGAGGAGTTGAAGAGAAAAATCCGGATCGCAGCAGGTGGTATGCAGGCTGTAGTAAGACTTGCTCCTTTGCTGAATATTTTCAAATATGGTGTCCTTTCCTTTCAATACATTTCCCATCGGGTGTTGCGCTGGACTATTGCTCCGTTACTATTACCAATCTTGCTTTTTGTGAACGTTCTGCTTGCCTTGAATGGCCCACAATTCTTTTTATTCATTTTGACAGGACAAATTCTGTTTTACCTGCTCGCATTGATTGGCTTCATGCTGGAGCAGCAAAAAATAAAAATCAAGGCATTCTTTGTTCCTTACTATTTTATGGTAATGAACTATGCGGTTTATGCAGGTTTTGTAAGGGCGGTAAAGGGATCGCAATCGGTGGTTTGGGAGAAAGCGAAAAGGGGATAACAGAATCTATAGAGGGAAGTAGATTTCGGTTTCCCATTTAGCTGTATCCAATTGGTTATACGGTCCAACCGTATAAATTTCCCATGGAGCCGTTTTGGCAGCCAGTCTATTAATTTTAAGATATTCTGTTAGTTTGTCATAAGTTGATTTCAGGCTGTCATATGACCCTCGGTGGGTACCTTTAAGGACATTACCCCCTAGTTTTAAAAGTCGCACTCCGGCTAAGCTCAGCGAATCGGATATGGTTATTCCGGCTTCCACATCGGCAAAGTTTGCAGCGGAGTCAATTTTATGCCAGATGGCAAAAGCCTTCCCTTCGGTTTTGTCACCATTTACACTTTCTATTCTAATGCTTATGTTCTGATAAATCGCATTAAGCGTTGGCGTTATATTTTCAAGGTTAGTAGTGTCGCGAATAGCTAACGCCCATTGGTTCTCAATCTGAACAAAATCAATTCCTGATGCTTTAGCTTGCTCGCGATAGGTCACTTGGCTAAGATGAATTAAATTGCTTTCAAGCACCGGGGCGACAATTTTTGCAAATAATAAACCGGAGATTCGATTAAAGTAGGACCACTTGCAGGTCAAGCTCTGAGTAATTCTTGTTCCGCCACTGGCCTTGTCGAATTTAAAATACCCTTTCCCTCTATTTTTTCCGACCTCATAATCCAACCTAATGAGCGTATTCGGGATGCTTTCGGTTATTGTTATTTTCCCTCCTTCAATTTTTTCCCCCTTCCAGGAATAGCTGCTGCCGGTTCCGGCAACCGGTTCATCCAGGAATCCCTTGGCATCTGGATCTAATCTGTGCCAGTATGACCACTTTGACCAGTTCCAAAATGAATCAACCTGCGCAAAAACTATCTCAACCGGGGCTTTTACTACCAGGCTCCTTTCTATAGTCGATTCAGATGGAAGAAATGCAGACCCGATGAAGTAAACCGCAGAGATCAAAAAGATTAAGACTACAATAATATTGAATGCTTTCATACGGCAAGATTACTTCATTTGCTTTTGGATTAAATCCAAAGTTGTAAGGAATAAAAATAATTAACTTTTGACGATGAAGTTCACTTTCGGTATGACTTTGCTGGTTTGGACAATATCATTATGTGCTCAATCGGATTCCATCAGATATTTCAATTTTGACTGGAAGGAAACTACACCTGACAGCGCTCAATTTTTTCGTCTGGTTGAAGAAACAAAAGGAGGTGTCCAGGTGAGAGATTATTACATCTCGGGTCAACTGCAAATGACAGGTAATTACTCTTTACTGAGCCCGGAAATTCAGAACGGATACTTTATATGGTATTTTGAAAATGGACATAAATCTGCCGAAGGCAACTACTTGCATGGCATCCGCGATGGTGTTTGGACTTTCTGGTATCCTGATGGTTTGAAAAAAGAGGAGATAAGGTTTTTAAAAAATCGCGATAATGACTACGTCAGCATTTGGCAATCAAAGCGGCTAAATAATTCTCAAAAATTTATTGATAAAGCCTTAAGGAAAAAGAATAGAAACAAATTCGATGAAGCTGAGGAATTGCTTAATTCAGCTCTCGAAATATGTCCGTACAGCGCAGAAGCCTGCTATCAAAGAGGTATGCTTAACGTGGTGCGTGGAAGAATATCTGAAGGATGCTGCGATTTGCTCAGGGCAAGGGAGTTTGGATATTATGATGCTCTTCACTTAAATCAACAAATAAGAATTAATTGCGGGAGGGAGTAATCTATCTTGCCTGCTCCTTTTTGAAAAGGCTGATGATTTCACCAAGTTCTTTACTGAAGAATTCAAGCACATCATCAATGGTCAGAATTCCTTTCAGGTATTCCTCATTATCTACTACCGGAATACGCCTCACAACCTTACTTCTCATTTTTTTCAGAACATCATAGACATCATCAGATTCTCGGGAAACAACCAGTTTAGAGCTCATGACATCAGCTATTTTTACCTCTTCTGATTTTAGCCCGGGCAGCACTACTTTAAGCATGATATCACGATCAGTAACGATTCCAATTGGCTTGTTCCCTTTGGTATCTGTTTCCACCACTACGATGCTGCCAACGTTGTAGCGATGCATTTGATTCACCGCTTCTAAAACTGTTTCCTGTGGCTTACAGATTATGGTCTGTCTTGAACAAATCTCACCTACTTGCATACTGATTTCTAAAGCGATAAAAATACTAATTAAATTTTCCCAAACATCAATTGAAGGGTTTTATGCATCCGTTTCTGCTAACTTTGGGGAAATTTCTTTGCAAGAAATGAATTTTTCGGAAAGTGAAATATCGCAGGCGCTGGGTAAGGTTGTCGATCCTGATTTGAAGAAGGATATTATTTCACTTTCGATGGTTGAAAACATAAAAGTGCAAGGCAATAATGTTTCATTCACCCTGGTGCTTACCACACCGGCTTGTCCGTTGAAAGAACAACTCAGGCAGGATTGCGAAAATGCGATACACCGGCACGTTTCAGATGATTTGAAGGTGAAAGTCGATTTTCAGTCACGAATCACTTCAGGGAGAAAAAAATCGGCAGAAATCCTTCCGCAGGTAAAGAATATCATTTGCGTAGCATCAGGAAAGGGTGGCGTTGGAAAATCAACCGTTGCGGTAAACCTTGCGGTTGCATTAGCACTGAATGGTAATCGGGTTGGTTTGATTGATGCTGATATTTACGGTCCTTCAATACCTGTGATGATGGGCTTGAAAGGACAACGGCCGTTGATTAAAGAAGTGAACGGTAAGCCGAATATGCTGCCGATCGAAAAATATGGAATCAAAGTTCTCTCAATTGGCTTTCTGGTTGACGACCGACAGGCCATTGTCTGGCGAGGACCGATGGTCTCAACGGCTTTAAGGCAGTTTTTTACCGATTGTGTGTGGGGAGAGCTTGATTATCTCGTGCTGGATTTGCCTCCAGGAACCGGGGATATTCAACTTACCCTTGCCCAAACCCTTCCGGTTACGGGAGCCATTATAGTGACCACACCGCAGGAGGTCGCATTGGCTGATGTGAGGAAAGCTATTGGAATGTTTAAAATGGCGCCTATCAATATTCCGGTAATTGGGATTGTTGAAAACATGGCGTACTTCACACCTGCGGAATTGCCGGATAGAAAATATTTCATTTTCGGAAAAGATGGCGGGCAAAAAATTGCCGATGAATATGACCTGCCTCTGCTCGGTCAGATTCCGATTGTGGAGAGCATTCGGGAAGGCGGTGATGAAGGTGTTCCTGTCATTCTTAAAAACGATATCGTAATCAAAAAAGCATTTCAGGAGGTCTCTTACAACACGGAAAGATATGTTGCAGTTAGAAATTTCCAGAGAGCCGAAATAACGGAAATGCAACCCGCTTCTAACTAACTTTGCATTAATGAGCAAAATACTTTGGGATAAGGTTGATTCTTCTTTAAATACCATTCGCCCCTATCTTCAGCGTGACGGAGGGAATGTGGAAATTGTGGAGATCACTGATGATTTTATTGTCAGGCTAAGGCTAATCGGGGCCTGTGAAACTTGTCCTCAAAGCTTCATGACCATGAAAATCGGTATTGAAGAATCAATCAAGCGTGATGTTCCTCAGATCAGAGCGATCGAAGCCGTAAGCACGGCTGTCTAAATTTTTCCTACCCGCCAGCTATTTTAATTTCTGAATTAATTGATTTAATTTACCTCAGGCGTAGCCTTTTTTTATGAACAGAAATCATCTAATTGAGCAAATCATCGCAAAGCGATCCTTTTTATCAATCGGCTTGGATACCGACATCAGTAAAATCCCTGAGCAGTTTAAAAGTTATGATGATCCGGTGTTTGAATTCAACAAGCAAATAATTGACGCTACTAAGGAGTTTTGTGTTGCGTACAAATTAAATACTGCTTTTTACGAAGCCCTTGGAGAAAAGGGATGGGCAAGCCTGTACAAAACTTCCTGTTACATCCCTAAAAAGATATTCAAGATAGCTGACGCGAAAAGGGGTGACATAGGAAACACATCCGCTATGTACGCCAAAGCTTTCTTCGATACATTTAAGTTTGATGCCGTTACCGTCTCGCCTTACATGGGGTATGATTCTATTGCTCCATATCTTGAGCACAAAGGCAAATGGGTGATCGTGCTTGCACTTACTTCTAATGAGGGCAGTAAAGATTTTCAGTTATTAAAATCCGGTAAAGATTACTTGTTTGAAAAAGTGATTAAAAAGGTCAAGACATGGGGAAGACGTGATAACATAATGTTTGTGGTGGGTGCGACACATCCTGAAATGCTGGTCAATATCAGAAAAATCATTCCCGAGCATTTTCTGCTGGTGCCGGGTATAGGGGCTCAGGGTGGTGAGTTGTACAAAGTGGCGGACAGGGGGTTAACTCATGAAGCCGGATTGCTGGTCAACGTTTCCCGTGCGGTAATTTATGCAAGCCAGAAAAAAGATTTTCTTATAAAGGCTACAAAGACCGCTTACCACATTCAAAGAGAAATGGAAACTGCTCTGAAAAAGAAGAAAATCGTTTGACCTGACTTAAATGACCGAGGAACTGCTTTATCATATTTGGCAGCACAGGCTTTTTGATCAAGCAAATCTCATCACAAACCGTGGCGAAAGTATCAGCTTAATTTCACCAGGGACAAGGAACCCTGATTCAGGCCCAGATTT
>CAYOYI010000307.1:0-5322 GCA_964408105.1 uncultured Chitinophagaceae bacterium
TAGGCAATATCTATTCCTTTCCAAATAACCGGCTGTGGGAGTTTGTCAATAGTGATTACTTATTTCCTAATCCCAGGCAACCATTCCCCTTTCAAACTACACGAAGCTTTCTCAATATATCCTCAAATTTTTCAAATCAGAACTTTATCGGTATCAAACTGGGTGACGTGAATGATAGTTGGGAAGCCCCCTGAACTTTTGCCCCTTGGCGTTTGTGCACAACTCCAAACTTTTTTTTGCCCAATTCTTTGTTTATTGAAAAAAGTGTTTTACTTTTCACCTCCGTCAGGATCATCGAAGGCTGTGTCGGTGATTTGATCCTTCCGCACCGGATAGAAACAGGGACTCTCCCTGTGGAAGTTTTCCGAAATATTTTTTTAACATTAAAAATCTCAACATGAGAAAAACAACAAGTTGTTGTTTCAACTGGTCGTCAGTTGAACAACCCGGGAGCTTTCCTTACAGCATTATGTTTTCCATACTGTTTTTATTTCTTATCTCATTATCAGGCAATCTGAATGCTCAGGTGCAATGCATCTCGCCTTCTGATTGCGATGATAATGATGTTTGCACGATTGACATTTGCACGCAGGCAGGCGAATGTGTTTATCGTCACCATTGTGATGATGATCAGCCCTGCACTGAAGATCAGTGCGACATTAACTCCGGAATTCTGGTTTGCACCAACACCGCTAAAGATTGCGATGACGGGAACCCTTGCACTGCGGATGCCTGCGATGCACAAACGGGCGAATGTACCAATATATACGGATGTTCGCTTGATCCTTCATGCTGTGACGATGGTAATCCATGCACGGCTGATGCGTGCAATACCATAACCAACCAATGCTCTAATACATATGATTGCACCTTAGATCCATCTTGCTGTGATGACGGCAATCCTTGCACGATTGACAAATGCCATCGCGGAATTTGCAGGTCAAAAGATGCAATAAAGCTTGAGTTTGATTATGATCATTCGCTTTGTGCAGGTCAGTCAGTTCAAATTGAAAATGAATCTGAAGGAGTTGATTCCAATGCAACGTATTACCTGGATATTGGCAGCGATGGCACCATTGACGGTAGCATAAGCGCTTCCTCCTTGCCGGTAGATTCAACCCTGGTTATTCCGTTAACCGGAGATATTGATTTTACAGTTATTGTAGTCAATCCTGACGGATGCTCAGATACGCTTTCAGCAAGCATCACTATCCTTGATTGCGATGATGGCGATCCCTGCACCGTTGATGAATGTGATGATGAAGAATGTGAACATAGCCCGCTTTGCATTGATGGCGACCCTTGCACGGCTGATTCCTGTATAAATGGTCAATGCATATTCACTCCTTTATGCGATGATGGTGATCCATGTACTGTGGACCAATGCATATTGGGTACAGGTCATTATAGTGACGGGAACCATGACGATGACGATGATGGCAACTCAGATGATGATGATGGTGAAAACGATGATGATGACGGAGGTGATGACGATGATGATGGCGTAAGCTACACTTGCATATTTACGTCTGTATGTGATGATGGAGATGCTTGTACTTATGACACCTGCGATAGCTTAGGCCAATGTATAAATACAACCATAAGCTGTGATGACAGCGATCCTTGCACAGAAGATGCCTGTGAGGATGGAGTTTGTGTTCATCTTGGACCCAGCCTTTCGTTTGATTTCAACAGTCCGGTATGCCTGGGAAATGAGTTCCACGCTACAAATAATTCAACCGGAATAGATAGCAACGCCACTTATTATCTTGACCTTGGCAGTGACGGCACTATTGACCTATCGGTAAGCGCTTCGGATCTGCCAGCAGATTCATCTGCTGTGGCGCCATTTGCCGGAAGCATTGATTTTACCATTGTCGTGGTTAATGCCGATGGCTGCTCCGACACTTTATCCAGCAATTTGACAATAGTTGACTGTGACGATGGAGATCCTTGCACCGTTGACGCCTGTTCAGATGGTGTATGCACCTATGCCCCATTATGCGATGATGGAGACAATTGCACTGTGGATGTGTGTGATAATGGAATCTGCTCCTATACATCATCCTGTGATGACGGTAATCCATGCACTGTTGACCTTTGTGGCGGTGGCTGGAATGATGATGATGACGATGATGGGAATCACGGCAGCGGAGGGTGCATCCATCGTCCGCTATGTTATGACGGTAATTCCTGCACTACTGATGAATGTATAGATGGAGTTTGTGTCTTTACTCCAAAAGTTTGTAACGATAATAATCCATGCACAACCGATAAATGCGTTGGTGGCAAGTGTAAATTTTATATTATCAGGTGCGATGACAGCGACCCATGCACTAATGATGCCTGCGCGAATGGCGTTTGCGAGAATACACCTGTTGATTGCGATGACGGCAACCCCTGCACTATTGACGAATGTGGAATTTGGGATGACGATGATGATGATGGAAACGGTGGATGCCGGCACAGGCCTTTCTGTGATGATGGCGACCACTGCACCCGTGATATTTGTGATAATGGCGTTTGCACTTTCCTGCCCATTGTGTGTGATGACAACAATCCTTGTACCACTGACAGGTGTTTCTATGGAAAATGCAAATTCAAACGCATTAAAGGCTGCTCATCTTCCTCAAAGCAAAGCGACTTTTCAACAGAGGAATTTATCGGGGGTGAAGAAAATGATGTAACCTTAACCGCTTATCCGAATCCGTTCGCGGACAAGCTGAACATTGAGTTTACCCTGATAGAGGATTCGGAAGTAAAACTTGAGATATATGACATCACAGGTCAAAAGATTACTACCCTTTTTGAGGGCTACGTGAATGCTTCTGCAAAGAACTCATTTGAGTATATCCCATCGGGGAAAGTATCGGGAGTGCTGATTTATCGCTTGCAAACTGAGTACGGTACTTATTACGATAAAGCAATTCTGGTTAAATAGTTTGGTTTAAATAAAACCGGGGCAAACAGACAGCCCCGGTTTTATTTAACTATTTTTTTCAGCCAAAAAATACGTACATTTACATAGTCCTTTTTACTTAGATGCTAAAGAAAATAGCTCTCTTTTATTTTGTACTTCATTTTCTTTCAGGCGGAATGCTTGAAAAGGAGTTGAGCAAATGGGATGGCTATTGGCGGCATTTTCAATATCACAAGAAAAGAAATCCAAAGTACACGTTTAAGAGATTCATTTACGTCCATTTCCTGGATGGCAAGCACACAAAATGGATAAAAAAACGCCACCGCTCGGTTCCGTTTAAAAAGCGCGATACACAGCCCGCGCCTATTTTAACGATTGGCAAGCAGCCGCTGGGCCTGGCAGTTTTCATACCTGTTGAAAAGATCAGGTTTATCTACCTTGACGCTTACGCTATCCCGAAATTGGTTTTTGACCTCATCAAGCCTCCCAACTTCTGATCCACGCTGGTTCGCCAGCCGGCATTAATCATTCATACAATCAGCTTTTCAGGGTAAAAGGCACAAATGAGTGTGCCGTGCTTCGATTAGCAGCCCGAATTGCTGCGTATCCTTCTCCTTAACTTAAGTCTTGCAACCGACTGAGGTTATCAACTGTTTTGCACAATCAAAGGAATGAATTAATGAAAATAAAAAGCTGCGTTTTTGCTGCTATACTGTTATTTCAGCATGCGCAAAGCCAGATAACACGTGAGTGGACAGCCACCTACAACGGTTCTGGTGATTATAATGACCGATATACCTGCATTGTGACCGATGGAACGGGAAACTCTTACATTGGTGGCAGTACGGTAAATCCTGATGTCAACAGGGATTACCTTGTTATCAAATTAAATGCTTCCGGAACCTTACTATGGGCCAAACAATGGAATGGGGCCGGTGATGGACCGGACGAAGTAACATCAATTACAATTGACGCGAATGGATACATCTATGTAACAGGTTTTTCAAAAGGGCTCAATACCGGAACTGATTACCTAACCATAAAATTTAATTCAAACGGAGACACGCTGTGGACTCGCAGCTATAACAACGTTGATGCCAACGGATATGATCAGGCCAACTCTATTTATGTTGATGCTAATGGATATGTTTATGTAACCGGGCAAAGTGATGGAGATCCTTCTTCGGCTGAAAACGATGATTATGCCACACTGAAATATAATTCGGATGGAGTCTTGCAATGGGTGAACCGTTTTGATGGACTAGGCTTCGGAACAGACCACGCTGAAAAGATTGTTGCTGACGGTTTGGGGAATGCTTATGTCACGGGGCGGAGCAATAACGGAACCAATGACGACTACGTTACAATAAAATACAGTTCGTCAGGTGTCCAGCAGTGGATCAAATACGATGACCGCGGAGGAAGAGATCGCGCCACGGACATGGTAATTGATAACAATTCCAACATTTATATCACCGGAAGAAGCCACAACGGAAACAACGATGATTTTTGGACACTTAAATACAATAGTGCCGGAACTTTACTATGGCAAAAGGCTTATGATTTCGTTGATGACGACCGTGCAGGCGCGATTGCAGTTGATTTAAGTGGAAACGTTGCGGTAACCGGAGAAAGTGATGCCCTGGCAACTGCCGGCATAAACTTCGATTATCAAACGGTTGTTTATAGTTCCAACGGAACTCAGTTATGGCAAAAGCGTTTTGATGGTTCTGCATTAAACGATGACTACCCTCTGGCGGTGGTGATGGATTCAGGCGGAAATGTTTACGTTACCGGACAAAGTGATACCGCCATAGGCGCTCCAATCATTAATGAGATAGTTACGATTTCATATTCCGTTTTAAATGGCACCGAAAACTGGATTAAGATTTTCAGCGGTTCTGGCGGCCATGATGACACGGGAAAAGCTTTAGCAGCAACCGGTAACGGCTGCGCAGTGGCAGGATTCACAGAGGCGAGCAATACGCACAGGAACGCGCTTGTCATTTCTTATGGCGCCACAGGCTCTGAACTCTGGAAACATATCTATGATGGCGCTGGGGACAATTCGGACAACATCCGGGCTATTTCCATTGACAATGCAGGAAATGTTTATGTAGCCGGCTATAGCGTGAAAAAAGATGAAGACCGGAATGTGGCACTGGTAAAATTTAATAATACCGGAACATTTGAGTGCGTTCGCCAATACAACGGAAGCACAACCGGCAGCTCTGATGATGCGCAGGGAATTAAACTTGATCTGGCCGGAAATCCGGTAATTGTCGGGTTTACGAAGAATTCAGGCGAGTCTAACAACATCACGTACGCAAAAATTGACTTTGCCTGCAACACCATCTGGAGACAAGAGGTGCAAACCACTGCAAATGGATCCGATAAAATCT
>CAYOYI010000308.1:0-5309 GCA_964408105.1 uncultured Chitinophagaceae bacterium
GGTTCAATTCAATAACACTTCCGTCATTGGATCAATTTCCATTAATTCTTACTGGAGCTTTGGTGACGGAACAGCGTCACATGTCTCCAGTCCATTCCATCAATACACCACTGCTGGTGTTTATAATGTGTGTTTGACTATAAGTGTTGCGAATTCCAACGGCACGGTTTGCACCAACACATTCTGCGATTCCGTGACCATCACGCAATCGAGGCCTTGTATTGATCAAACACTGATTGATCCGAATTATCAATGCGTAACGGTTTATCAGCCTGTTTGTGGATGTAATGGGGTTACCTATTCTAATGCATGCGTAGCTGAGCATCACCATGGGATTACTTCATTTACGAATGGCGCCTGCCAGCAGCCGGGTTGTCAGGCGAATTTCAATTTCGTGATTAACCCAAATTCATTTACGGTTCAATTCAATAATTCTTCCACCGGGATCAACAACCTCAACTTCACTTCTTCCTGGAGCTTTGGAGATGGGACTTCCGGTACGGGCATAAGCCCGTCACATACTTATCAGGCTCCTGGCACCTATGTAGTTTGCCTGGCAATTTCAGTTTCAATCGTTCCCGGGTCGGTTTGTACTGACACAGTTTGTAAGACGATTACCGTTCATGGAACTCCTCCATGTATTGATCAATCGGTTATAGATAACAGGGCCTGTGCAACCATTTACGATCCGGTGTGTGGTTGTGATGGTGTAACGTATTCCAATAGCTGCGTAGCAAAATACCATCATGGTGTCACTACATGGACAAATGGCTCGTGTCAGCAAGGCTGTCAGGCTAACTTTTCTTATGTAAAAGATTCAACGGGCAATGGTGCCCAGTTCAACAATACATCATTCGGAACCGGCAGCACACCTTTCACCTCTGAGTGGGATTTTGGAGACGGAACCAATTCTACTGATAAAAATCCGCATCACGTATTCCCTGCTCCGGGTTCCTACTATGTATGTTTAAAGATCACGATTGCCGGTCCAAATGGCCCGTTGTGTGTTGACACGCATTGTGATTCGGTAAGAGTTGGTAACAATAATACACCATGCATTGATCCTAACCTTATTAATCCAGTTTGCCCGTGTCCGGCAATATACGCTCCGGTTTGCGGATGTAATAACGTTACTTATAACAACTCGTGCGAAGCGCAGTGTAACGGTGTTACGAGGTGGACACAAGGCACCTGTAATGTTCAGGGATGTCATGCTTCGTTCACAACTCAAATTGATCCTAATGGACTTGGTGTGAAATTCACCAATACTTCAACACCCAATCCTTTCCCTCCAAATTTTAGTTCTCATTGGGATTTTGGAGACAATACGATATCAACTGATAAAGATCCGCATCATATTTATCAAACTCCCGGATCATATTATGTGTGTCTCACCATTACCGTTCCGAGTTCAAACGGTGTAATCTGTACGAGCACATTCTGTGATTCGGTGAAAGTAGGTGCGAATACACCGTGTGTTGATTCAACATTGATTGATCCGAATAGGGTATGCCCCACTTTGTATAGTCCTGTTTGCGGTTGCAACGGGGTGACCTACACAAGTCCCTGCGAAGCGCAAAAGCATGGATTGACCAGATGGTCTCCGGGTCCGTGCAATGCCGGACAATGCAAAGCGAATTTTGTTTGGAACTACGGCATTGTTCCGCCAACGATATTCTTCACCGACCGGTCAAACGGAAATATCTTAAGCTGGCATTGGGATTTCGGAGATGGCACATCTTCTAATCAGCAAAATCCAGCACATAACTACACTTCATCCGGAACTTACATTGTATGTCTAACCATAACTTGCAAGACGTCACCTTTGGGACCGGTTTACACAGATACCTATTGCGATACTATCCATCATGCGTCCGGTTGTAAAGACCTTTCGGTAATTGACACCAATATGGTTTGCCCAGCCGTTTATCAGCCGGTTTGCGGTTGTGACAGCGTGACTTATGCAAATGCCTGTGTTGCTAAATACAGACATGGTATTACTACATGGAGACCAGGTCCATGTCATACTGTTCAACCATGTGATGCGAACTTTTCGTTTACGCTTACCAGCACGGGTTCTGTAGCCTTCTCTGACCAATCAACCGGTAATCCTATTCAATGGCGCTGGGATTTCGGTGACGGAACTTCTTCCAACCAACAGAATCCCGCTCACCATTACAATCATCCGGGTATATACAAAGTTTGCCTCACGATCTCTGGCGGGAGCAATATCACTCCGCTTAACTGGTGTCAGGATACGTTCTGTGATTCGGTGACCATTGTTGGAAATCCATGTATCAATCCGTCTTTGATACAACCAAATGTTCCTTGTCCAACTGTTTACCAACCGGTGTGTGGGTGCGACAGTGTCACTTATAGAAATGCCTGTGTAGCAAGGAGCAAACATGGGGTTACCAGTTGGACTCCGGGTCCTTGCCAGAACAATTGCCAGGCTGATTTCATAATCGCATATCCGTTTACCGGAAATGAGATTCTTTTCTTTGATAACTCAACCGGTAATTACAGCCGTACGCTCTGGAACTTTGGCGATGGCACTACATCCAATCAGGCTGATCCGGTTCATTTGTATGCCGTCAGCGGATGGTACAAAGTATGTCTGACTATCTCAAACAATAATGGTACGTGCTATGACATGCACTGTGATTCTGTTTATGCAACCGGCTGCACCGATCCAACGCTGATCGATAATACCGTTTGTCCGACCGTTTACCAGCCGGTGTGTGGTTGTGATGGAGTGACTTATGCGAATGCATGCGTAGCTCAGCATCGGCATGGTATTACTACCTACACGGCAGGTGCGTGTAATGGTGGTTATTGTCCGTCAGCAGGGCAGGATCAGGGCCTTGTTTGGATCAAGAGAGTTGGCAGTTCGCAAACTGGTGATGATGGCGGCTATGCGCATTTCAGCTTCTGTAACAGGAAACTACAGGCAGGCAAGACATATATAATGAGAGTAGAGGGCGCCACCAGTCTGTTTGCGTTCCAGCCACACTGGAGATTGTGGGCTGACTGGAATAATGATAACGACTTTGATGATGCTGGAGAATTGGCTTGGCAAGGATTTGGTGCGCTTTCACAGTATGCTGTGTTCACGGTGCCGCAAAATGCCTGTGGTGGATGCATCCGTCTGCGGTTCCAACTGAGCGATCAGTTCACAAATGCCTGCGGAAACTACAGCGTGGGAGAAACGGAAGACTATGATGTAACTATTCTTAGCAACACGCCATGTTTACTCACTCCAATAGTGTTACAACACAATAACAACATACATAAAACGGATGATGCGGATGAGTGGTTTGCCGATGAATATGAACCGGTATCCTTCTCACTCTATCCTAACCCGGCACAGGATGTTGTGAACCTGCTCATCGCTCTTGGTGAGAATGAACAAAGCGCTACAATTGTTGTTTATGACATCAGTGGCAGGCAGATGATGGAAAGGAAAATTGAGGGTGCAGGTTTAAGCACTACAATACAACTTTCAACAGAGCAAATGAGCAATGGAATCTATCAAGTTGCGGTAAGAAGTGACAACGGATACAAACAAGTGCAGAAACTTGTGATCGCCAAATAATTTCAAAGAAGCAGGGCAGAAAAAGGGGAGAGTGCCAAAGGCCTTTCCCCTTTTTAAATTGATGTTTATTGTGACGTGGCAAATAGTCTTACACAATTATTACAATGGAAATTCGGGACTATTTGGAATAAAAAGCTAAAGTTGTATTTTTACGACCTAATTTTAAAAACTTAACAAACCATTTACAGTCATGAAAAGATTTTTTCTCTTTATTTTTTTAATGGTTAGTATGCAAATGGCGTGGGGGCAAAGTTGCCCGGATACGCTGGATACATACTTCGAAAGGAGTTCTGGAGCGGTAAGGTGGTACTACGAAAGTCCTCCTAACTCCGGTAATCAATATTGGATATTTGGAACCAATACATTTCAAACTCTTACTGAAGTAGGTAATAACTATGATTTTGGGACAGGATCTGTTACAGGAGCATGGATTGGCTTCTTCAGGAAAACAGTTGTGGGTACTCCTGATAACTTCAATGTTTATGTTTATAACACTAAAGCCGCAGATAGTCTTCCAACGAGCACTACACCATTAGGATTTGCAACATTCTCAATTGATAGTGTAGATACCACCGGCAATTTTACCTATGTACCGTTTACGACACCTGTTAGTGTAAATGGCAGATTTGCCATGACTGTCCAGGTTAAAGGAAGCGGGTTGAATGATTCGATTGCAATTTTGGGCACAGCGGATGGCGATGGACTTGGAGAAAGAAGGGCAATTGGCAGGTTTGGAAATACCTTTGAGCATTGGGATGATCCTGCAGGAACTTTTGATGTTGACTTGCTTATTTTGCCGATAGTGGAAAAGCAATTTTCCGTTAGCGCTTCGGCCAGTAAACCGGATGCATGTCCTGGGCAAACCATTACTTTATTCGCAAACGTTTATGCGTGTACCGGAAATGTTTCATTTAATTGGACCGGTCCAGGTGTAAATAATCCATTTAACATATCGACCACGGCTACAATTCCAGCCAATTCTAGTGGAGTCGTTACTTATACATTGAGCGTAACTGATAATGACAATAGCCAAACTATTACCTCCAATAATGTTAATGTAAACGTAAGAGCAATTATGGTGGATGTTGGTGCAGACCGTACCGTTGGATGTGGCGATACGGTCAATTTGCGTGCAACTGTCGCTGGAAGTCTGAGCAATCCCACTTTACAATGGGATAACGGTGGGCCTCCAAATAGTATTGAATACACTGGGGTTTCAGTTCCGGGAACATATTGTTTTACTGCACAGAACAGTTACGGATGTAGTTCTACGGACTGTTTGGATGTTACAACTCCCGGAGTTAATCAAACACTGAATTTTACAATCAATGTTCCTAATAATATTGGTTGCGTTAACACAGACATTTCGTTCACGAATGAATCTGCCAGCCAAGCAAATTGGGACTTTGAGTGGGCATTTGGAGATGGGGCATTTAGTCCGGCAGTTACCCCTCCTCCCCATAAATACACTTCACCAAATGTCTATACTGTGACATTAACTGCCGACAGCGGGAATTGTCAGGCGGCTCCATTCTCAAAAACTCTAACAATTCAACCATGTTCTGGGATAGAAGATCTCTATTTGAATAGCCAGATCGAAGCTTTCCCGAACCCAACAGCGGGCGTTTTTACAATTAGCTTCAAAGACATCGACAGCAAAACGGGAGTTGTTGAGATTTTTGACATCCGTGGAGTTCGTGTTGTTGAAGAAACT
>CAYOYI010000309.1:0-5301 GCA_964408105.1 uncultured Chitinophagaceae bacterium
AAAAACAAATGGTTCAGAATCGCTCTTATCGCTTTTGCCGGTTTGTTTTTTCACAGTGTATTTGACAGGATCGCACGATTGACCTATCATCCGCCTGATCCTGATTTCAAAAGTATATTTTGGGTGAGCTATCATTTAATGGTGCTCATTGGATTTATCGCATCGTTATATTTTTTCTGGAAACCCTACAAGCTGGGGATCATATTTTCGATCCTGCCGGATATTGATTGGGTGATCAAGCACGGCTCTAACGCACTTAGTATAGGTCCCGGTTTTTATGACCGGCCTTACATCCATGATGCCGTGCATTGGGTAGTGGATAGAACACCACCGTTTAGTTTCCTGCAATACCTGCCAAACTGGACTTATCTGAAAGCGGGAATTGTGATTGAAGTGGTATTGATCCTTGCGATGCTTGCCGCGATTTCCAGGTTCGCAAAAAAGCCGGTTATTTAGTTGTTTTCGTTTCTGCTTTTATCCCTCACTTCTTCCGAGGTAAGTCCATAAAGCGATGGCAAAGCCACATTTAGCATAGCAAGGTACAAGTAGATTTGTCCCCGGTGATGTATTTCATGTTCAACCATAGCTCGCAGCCACTTCCATAATGTGATTTCAATTCCTGCCGGTGTTATGCATTTTCGTTGAAGATCATCATCCGAAAGCTTACTGAAAATCAGCATTGACTCTTCGTGGGTTCTATTGAAAAATTCCAGTACCGCTTCATAGCCATCTGCAAGTTCCCGGCCATGACCGGGATATCTGCTTGGTTTGAATTGCGCATTCTCGGCATACATATAGCGCTCAATTGCACCTAAATGACGTACCAGGTCGCCAAGCGTGAACTTCCCTTTCTTATAAGTCCACTCTAGTTTATCAGGCGGAATGAGCTTAACAACCTTAAGGGTGCGCTCGCGTACCTTTTCATAATAATCCAGAAATGGTTTAATAGTCAGGATTTCCATGTGATGGTTTTTATCGGTAGAATCTTAATTTTATGCCCGCGAAAGCCATCGGGGTGTAGCGCAGCTGGCTAGCGTGCCACGTTCGGGACGTGGAGGTCGTGGGTTCGAATCCCGCCACCCCGACTTTCTTACCTTTTAGCATAGTTTCTCCATTTTTCTACCAGTGAGCTAAAATCTTCGGGAAGCTTACTTTCAAAAAATAGGTCCTTTTTTAAAACAGGATGGTAGAAGCCAAGCGTTCTCGCGTGCAACGCCTGCCGTGGAAGGATTGAGAAGCAGTTCTCAACAAACTGTTTGTACTTTGAATACACCGTACCTTTCACGATGCGATCCCCGCCATAGGTCTCATCATTAAACAAAGGATGCCCGATGTGAGCCATGTGAACGCGTATCTGGTGAGTTCGCCCGGTTTCTAACTTCACGTCAACTAAAGTGACGTATCCAAACCGCTCAATAATCTTGTAATGGGTAATAGCTTCCTTCCCATGATCACCTTCCGGAAATACGTCCATGATTTTCCGGAAACGAAGATTCCTGCCAATGTGCCCCTCTATCGTTCCTTTATCTTCAACGAAGTCTCCCCATACAAGTGCAGAGTAGTTTCTTTGAATCGTTCGCTTGAAGAACTGATTTGCAAGATGCATCATTGTGAATTCATCCTTTGCAATAACCATGATGCCTGAAGTATCCTTATCAAGGCGATGTACTAACCCCGGACGAACAGGGTCATTCGTTTTGGCAATGTCTTTAAAGTGGTATAACAAAGCATTGATCAGCGTGCCGGTATAGTTTCCCGGGGCAGGATGAACGACCAATCCAGCCTGCTTATTAATGACAACCAGATACTCATCCTCATAAACAATCTCCAACGGAATGTTTTCCGGCTCGGATTTAAGTTCATAGGGTGGGGTGTCGAGTACCACGGTGACGACATCTCCCGGTTTTACCTTGTAATTGCTTTTTACCGGTAAGCCATTTACCAGCACCGAATCAGCCTTTGCAGCGTTTTGAATTTTGTTGCGGCTAATCCCTTCAATGCGATTAATCAGGAATTTATCAATGCGCAGTGGCTCCTGACCTTTGTCAACCACGTACCGATGGTGTTCGTAAAGGTCTTCTTTCAGTTCGGCATCGGATATATTCTGCTCCTCTTGCATGGAGCGAAATTACGGGTACATGAGGGAAACTTATTTCCCCTCTTCCTTAACGGTTTCCGCGTACTTTGAAAGTGTCTTGAAATATAAAAATGAAAGGATGTCGCTGAGTTGTTCGGGGCTAAGCTTTTTGGCAACGGCATGATTTTCAGGATCGCCTTTTGCAGCTGAGGCATCATAGTTATCGAGCTGTGTAAAAGAAAAATGCGGAATGGTGTCTTTGCCGGTTGATGAAACCCCATGACATTCCGAGCAGCTTGCTTTATAAAGATGATAGCCACGCAAATAAGTGTCCTTGATCTGCTCTTCATCCATAGTGGATACTCCTTCCTTCATATAGGTCATTACGTTATCAAGATCCTTATTCATGGTGCGCTGCAAACTGCATTGCACCAGCACAAATAAAATGACAACCAAAACGGGGATTCGGATATTTTTCATAGTAGTCAGTACTCTCCTCCCACTTTTCTAAGGTTTAAAGCTTTGATTGAAGATTGAGGTAACGCAGCCGGTGGCGCTTCAAAACGGATATCCTCATTCAGTGAAAACATAAATGAAATTAAGGCTTCTTTCTCCTCTTTTGTGAATTGCAATGAGTCTCCAGACAATGTTTGATTAGGAACGTCAAGATTTCTTCCGGCACCTCCGCCTGTATCATAAAAGTCAACCACTTCTTCAAGCGTATTAAAAATACCATTGTGCATGTATGGTTTTGTGAATTGAATGTTTCTTAACGTTCCGGTTCTGAAAGCATTTTGCATTTCAGCAGCAGGATGCACACCATATCTTCCGCTGTCGGAGCTTAGGTGAGTGAAAGCAGTGTCAGCGGGAACTCCAAGAACTTCAAACTCTGAATTGGTATAAGGCGGTTTTATGCCGTTAAAAAAAGGCACAAAATGGCAAGTGGCACATTCTGCCTTGCTCATGAAAAGATTAAATCCCCGGATCTCATTCTCATTAAGCTGATGATGATGTTCCATTGCTTCATCGAACGGTGAATAATAATTGCTGAATTTGCTGTAATAAAAAGTGACTGCAGAAACGATGTGCTTAATATTCACTTCAGTTTCTCCCGGTGTATCTTTTAATAGTTTTTTAAAAACGCTTTTATATTCTTTACAGCTCATTACTTTTTCAGCCAGTTCATTTGCGGTACTTGCCATCTCGATTGGATTTGTAGTGACATCCTCGGCCTGTGCCTGAAGAGAAATATGTTTCCCGTCAAGCATGATGAGATGGTTATAAATCACATTTACCAAAGAAGGTGTATTTCGGGTAAGCCGCTTTACGCGATCGAATTGGAGGGCGGTTTGCACGGTAGTGTCCGTGAAATGTTGTTTAGGATTATGACATGAAGCGCAACTTCTTTGGTTGTTTGCAGATAATATCGGGTCATAAAAAAGTAGTTTGCCAACCCGGTCAAGCTCTTGCAGAGTTTCTTCATTGTCCACAAGAGAGAAAATTCCTTTTGTATGTTGAATATCATAAAGCGATTTATCAAAAATGGAAGTTGCTGTATTGGTAAGAGAATAATCGTTGAAGCTGCGCGAAACAGCCTTATACTTTTGAATTAACTGCTGATTGATGCCGAAAAGCGGATTGATGTAGTCTTTGACAAAAGTAAAGTGATCAAACTTTTCAAAATCCTCCGGCTGATTATTCACCCATTGAAGTAAAGAGACATACAGGGCATGATATTCTGCCGATAGGGGAGTTGCCGGAAAACTTTTGTCGTAACAATCATAAATGGTTTCGACCCCAGGGAGCATATACCTTAGTTCGGTAATGACATTATCAGCATTGGGACACTCGAAACCGGTGGTATAGATCGCAGCAAGATTCATGAGGAACAACCGGTTGACAAAGAAGAAATGATCGAATGAAGAAAGGCGTTGTGTGATTGAATCCGAGAGAAAAATTTTTGTTGCTTCAATGGATTGCTCTATCAAATGCTTAAGCGTGTCACGGTTGATGTTGTCTTCATCAAGATACAATTCAGCAAGGGTCAGCCCGGCCGCTTCACGCTTGTAAGGCTTTTCCCATTTCTCAAACACTTCCGTTTCCCATTCCACCGGCAGCGGTCCGTTGATCTTTTTGTAGGCAATCGGCTCAAGGTAGCGCAGCCAGAAGTCAACTTCTTTCATTTTCAGACGGGCCTTGCTGATCTGTTTCCTGATCTGCTCAACGCTGGCTTCAGAATTCAGGTCGCTGGTTCTGATGAACTCTGACAGGCTTTTTTGTTGCTCGCTAAAAGACTTTAGTGACGAAGTGTAACATTCAAAATAATCTCCACGGTCAATTATTTTAAACGAGAACAAGAAAACAAAGATTACTGCTGTGCAACCCGGTATCTTCCATTTCATCATACTAAGTTATGCCTCAACGGAATTTCTGAAGAGTTTTATGTCTGCTCCGACATCCCCGGGTTGGGATTCACGAAATCTTCTTTCTTCTCCGGATCAAACTTCACGAAAAAATTTATCCAGATGAGTCGTGAAAGCGCGTAGGTGACCGGCATCAGCAGGATGATAGCCGCACAAATGATTCCCACTTGAATCCATGTTGACCAGCTTTCAGGAAATGTGAATGCTGTGATGGCCCAGCCAACCAGGAAAATACCGATGCTTAATCCATAGGCCACATACATCGCCCCATACCAGAAGCCTATCTCCAGGTAATATTTCAAACCGCAATGGGAACATGATTCATAGAGCTTCCCGCCATTGTTAAACAGGTTATAGTACGGATCATAAGGCCAGAACTTCCCCACATGGCATCGCGGGCACCTGTTGCGGGTGATACTAAAGATCTTCGGTCCCAGTTTTGACATTTGGATGCAAATGTAAAGGAGTTCTGCCCTTACTATTGGGTGTAGGACAAATTGCACCGCGCGTTGTCATGGTGAGCGGAGTCGAACCATTTTGGGCTGGCAATCGCACAACCCTTCGACTCCGCTCAGGGTGACTATCGCCCATTATTTTATTAGGTGCAATTTATGCTACATCACCTTACTACGGAATACTTATTACTGACTGCTAAATACCTAACTTTGCAGCCTCATTTTACAAACACCTTTAATGAATCCATTCGAACAACTGGGCCTGGGAAGTGAAGTGCTTCGTGCAATAACAGAGCTCAACTTCCAGACACCAACACCCATCCAGGAAAAGGCCATCCCCAGGCTC
>CAYOYI010000310.1:0-5292 GCA_964408105.1 uncultured Chitinophagaceae bacterium
TGATGGTATTCTTGATATAGACTTTGCACCTTCCGTAAATAAAGCAAAAATTTCCGCGCTTTCCATCGTCAGAATTGGAGGATTAGCCGGTGACTCAGCGAACACTGCGCCAACATTTACCATTAGCGGAGACATAACCGCAGATGAGGATTTCGTGGGTACCCAAACCGTAACTGTTACACCAGATCCTGTTCCACCGGCCGACTCAGCACAAACAGTTACTTACAGTCTATCCCCTTCATCGGTATCATTTGCCAATGTTTCGATCAACCCTTCTACCGGATTGGTTTCAATAACCGCGCTCGCCAATAAAAACGGATCACAGCTATTTACAATCACGGCAAACGATGGCCAATCCGTCAATAATCTTGCAACGCAAAACTTTACTCTTACCGTGAACCCGGTTAATGATGCTCCGGTTTTCACTCTTAGTGGCAATATAACAGTTGATGAAAACTTCACTACAATTGAACATGTAACCGTAACGCCAGGGACAGTTCCTGCCGATGAAATCGGTCAGATCGTAAATTATTCACTATCTCCATCATCGGTTGTATTCGCTAACGTATCAATTGATAATTCTACCGGAGAAGTGACAATATCCTTTGTTCCTGATGGTCACGGTGTACAACTCTTCACCATCACTGCTGATGATGGGCAGGGTCTGAACAATACTGCATCACAAACCTTCACACTTACTGTTAATGACACAGTTGCGGCACCTCCAAGCGCAGTGGCTATTTGCTACAATTCAGGAGGAGCGCAATACATTGCTGTGTCAGGCGATACCTTCAAGGCAGACGCGCTTTACACCGGGGGAACTCAAACCTATGCCAACCCTTCGATTCCCGATGTCCTCAATACAGATGATGATGTGATCTTTAAGACCGAACGCAATACTGGCAACAACACTGTGGGAAGTTCTTTTGGTTATAACATTCCGCTGTCAAATGGTCTTTACGCAGTCAAACTTTACTTTGCAGAAATATTTTATGGCGCAACGGGAGGTTCAAATAATACCACCAGCCCACCCCCGCATAACGGCAAACGCGTTTTTGATGTGACATTAGAAGGCAACACTGTGTTGAATAATTATGACGTATACACAGATGCCGGTGGCGCGGAAAGAGCTGTTGTCAAGGAATTTGACAGCATTGCGGTTAACGATGGCAGTTTGGATATTGATTTTATCAATGTTATAAACAGAGCGAAGGTCAACGCAATCTGTGTTGTTTCCGTGTCCGGTGATACAGTTGTGCCCAATACCGCACCAACCTTTACGATAAGCGGAAATGTTACAGCTGATGAAGATTTTGCAGGAACCGAAACCGTAACCGTAACTCCTGATCCCGTACCCCCGGCAGATGCAAGCCAGGTTGTTACCTACAGTCTTTCACCTTCATCAGTAAGTTTTGCAAATGTCTCAATTAATGCCTCAACGGGAGAAGTAAGCATCACCGCTGTTGCAAATGGAAATGGCTCACAGCTTTTCACAATCACGGCTGATGATGGTGAAAGTTCAAATAATATAGCTACTCAGGATTTCACTTTGACGGTTAATCCAGTTAATGACGCTCCGGCATTTACAGTCAGTGGAAACGTAACAGAGGATGAAAATTTTGCCGGAACAAAAACAGTAACTGTAACACCCGGCCCCATTCCGTCAGATGAAACAGGACAAGTTGTTTCTTATTCCTTAGATCCATCTTCCGTTGGCTTTGCTAACGTTTCCATTAATCCTAATACAGGTCAGGTTTCGATTACTGCTGTCCTTAATGGACATGGCTCGCAACTTTTTACAATAACTGCGAATGACGGACAAGCCTTAAACAATTTGTCTCAGAAAGCATTTACGCTATCTGTTAACGATACGATAACACCTGCAGAAAATGCGCAGGAAGCAATTTATTTCAATGCCGGTGGACCTCAGTTCATCACTGCTGCTGGTGATACATTCGTGCCCGACCTCCATTATTCCGGTGGAACGGTTGTCAGTTCAAATTTTGTGGTAGCGGATATAGCCGGCACCGTTGATGATTCGCTCTATCGCACCGAAAGGTTTAAAAATGATTTCACCTATAATATCCCGGTTGAAAACGGAGATTACACTGTGAAGCTTTTCTTTGCTGAAATATTTTATGGCGCCACCGGTGGGAATCTCACTCCGCCATTCACCGGCAAGCGCGTTTTCGATGTAATCCTTGAAGGTGATACTGTTCTGAATAATTATGATATAAACGCTGATGTTGGTCCAGCTACTGCAGTAATCAAACAGTTTGAAGTAAACATCAGTGATGGTAGCGTAACCATCCAGCTAAAAGCTGTGGTGAATAATGCAAAGATCTCCGCAATCGCAATTATTCCGGTCACAGGTCCGCCTAATACTGCTCCTGCCGTTTCAATTGATAATCCTATAGACAACGATTCGTTTATTGAGGGAGCCTCTATTCAGATTCAGGCTTCTGCATCTGACACCGATGGCACAGTTTCCAAAGTTGAATTTTACGCTAATGCCGGATTGTTACATACCGATTTTTCAGACCCATTTGAATTTAATTGGACAAATGCTGCGCCAGGCAACTACGCTCTTACCGCAAAAGCATTTGATGATGATGGTGCTTCATCAACTTCAGATCCTGTGAATATTGCGGTTGAAGCTGATGAGCCACCTACGGTCTCAATAACCAGTCCCACTGATGGGGCTGGCTTTTTTGAAGGCAACACAATCGTTATACAAGCCAATGCATCTGACGATGTTGCGATTTTGAATGTTGAATTCTATGAAGGTGCAAATCTTTTAGGTTCAGACAACACTCCACCATACAGTTACAGTTGGCTTAGTGTTCCGCAGGGAAGCTATTCGCTTACAGCAAAAGCTTATGATGTAAATACCTCAACAACTTCGACTGCAGTGAACATTACCGTTGATACAATTGCAACTCCTGATCTTGAGGCTCTTTTGGTTGTTGGAAATCTGACGCTGAACATCGGTGACCAGGCAATTAAGACTAAGCTGGAGTCCCTTGGATTTAATGTAACTGTAGTTGGAGATATCGCTTCAAACACAAGTGACGCAGACGGAAAAAATCTTGTGTTTATTTCCTCCACAATACTTTCAGGTAATGTTGGAACAAAGTTCACAAACGTAAATGTACCGGTTGTAAACTGCGAGCCTGCCTTATCTGACGATCTTGGATTTGCACTTAATGGATCTGGCAATCATGGTTCACTCAACGGACACACACAAATTGACATTTTGAACAACGTTCATCCAATGGCTGCCGGCCTTCCGCTTGGCTGGACCACGATTTACACCGTTCCGCAAACGGTAACGTTTGCAAAACCGAACAACACCGCAATTAATATCGCTTCAACTACAACTATTTCAAGTTTCGTTACCCTGTTCGGTTATGAAACCGGTGCATCAATGTATGGATTGAATGCGCCCTCGCGCAGAGTAGGTCTTTTTCTCAACGATGAAGGCGCTGCATACCTGACAGCAGAAGGAATGCTTTTGTTTGAAGAAGCAATTGCATGGGCAATTGATGTTAACCTCCCACCGACCGTTTCAATAACCAGTCCTACAGAAGGAGCCAATTTCATTGAGCCGGCTAACATTGTAGTAAATGTAAATGCAACGGATGACGTAGCAATCCAGAAGGTAGAACTTTACGCTAATGCTATCTTGCTGGAAACGAAGTTTTCAGGACCGTTTACTTTCAACTGGAATGGCGTCACCGAAGGCAATTATGCGTTTACTGCTAAAGCTTTTGACAATGAGGGTCTCTCCGCTACTTCAGCAGTCGTAAATATTTCCGTTGCTGACACAGCTAATCAGGCCCCGCAGGTTTCCATTACAACGCCTGCTGACGGCTCTGTCTTTTATCTTGGAAATTCAATCCTGATCCAGGCAGATGCAACAGATGACGTTGCTGTTACCAAAGTTGAATTCTATGATGGAGCAACCCTCCTCAATACTGATTTCACCCATCCCTATGAATTCACATGGAATGGCGCATCACTTGGTTCGCATAGTTTGACTGCTAAGGCCTATGACGTACAAACTTCCTCTACCTCTGCACCAGTTGGTATCACAGTTGAGGATGTAGCACCGCTCGGAGATGTTTTATTTGTGGTTGGGAATCTCACTTTGAATTCCGGTGATATTGAAATTAGAAACCGCTTACTGACTTTGGGATATAACGTGGTTATCAAGCAAGCTGCATCCGCTTTGATTTCTGATGCGGCAGGTATGTCCTTGATCTTTATTTCAAGCACCGTGCTATCATCACAGTTAGGAAATAAATACACCAAGACAGCAGTGCCGCTCATCAACTGTGAAAGCGCCTTGCATGACGACCTGGGCATGACACCCACATCTAATGGCAATTTCGGGTCAACTGGCGGACTTACACAGCTCAACATTACAGGTGCCGGACATCCGCTGGCCGCTTCACTTCCCAACGGTGCAACCTCCGTATATACTTCAACCGATATCATGAGTTGGGGAAAGCCTGGAGCCAGTGCGGCTAAAATTGCAACATTAACCGGCAGTGCAGCCCACGTGGTTATTTTCGGTTATGAAAGCGGAGCTTTGATGATAAGTGATAACGCTCCGGCTCGCAGGGTGGGATTCTTCCTTCAGGATAATGGAGCTGCAATTCTCACGGCTCAAGGCTGGGCGCTATTCGATGCAGCAGTTACTTGGGCAACAACGCCACCGGCTCCGAATGTTCCACCTACCGTGAGCATTACAAGCCCGGCTAATTTGGCCGTGTTCAATGCTCCTGTGAACGTAACCATAAATGCCACAGCAAATGATATTGACGGTACCATTTCAAAAGTTGAATTCTATCAGGGAGCTACGTTGCTCGCCACTGACAACACCTTTCCTTACTCCTTCACATGGCTTAATGTTACTGCCGGTGGTTATCAACTAACTGCTAAGGCTTATGATAATCTTGACGTATCGGTTACTTCCACACCGGTGAATATTACTGTGAATCCGCCATCAAACCTGCCTCCTTCGGTCAGTATCACAAGTCCGGCCAATGGAGCAGCGTTTAACACGCCTGTGAACATTACTATCAATGCCAACGCCTCTGATTCTGACGGGTCTATTTCCAAAGTGGAGTTCTATCAGGGCGTGTCACTGCTCGGAACAGACGTTTCATTCCCTTATTCATTAACATGGAACAGCGTTCCGGCTGGCAACTATCAGCTCACAGCCAAAGCTTACGACAACCTAAACGTGCCAACTATATCAACAGCGGTAAATATTAGCGTGAATAC
>CAYOYI010000311.1:0-5270 GCA_964408105.1 uncultured Chitinophagaceae bacterium
AATTGTAAGCATTGGTTCTGACGAGCGGTTGCAATTTGTCGCGGAACTCCTGAATGAAATTTTCCGTCCATTCTATTTTGTTAAGGCGCAAAGCAACCGTCACGATATTTTTATAATCCCATTGTGAAATGTATTTACCTTCAAGAATACTGTCATGCTCGATGAGCAGTTCATAAAGCCGGAACACTTTCTGCTGATACGCTTCCTTGCCAGCATTGATCTTCTTGATGCAGTAGTTCATCGCGTAGCCATAGATCACTTTGTTTTCCGAAGCGGGAAATTTTTGCGAATGTTTTTCAAGTAATTCCAGCAGCGTGCGGAAATGCTCCTCATTTTCTTTTTCCAAAAACAACCGGATAATCTGGAAATAGATATTTACGATCGGTACCTCCCGTGCGGGATGTGATTGCAATAATTTTTGCAACGCATCAACAAATCGCAGGTCATGGTCTTCGCCAAGAATATTTTTCCGGTTCAGCAGTTCGCAACTGAACTTCAGGCGGCTCGCAAAATAATAGGTATCGAGATCGCTGATCAAACGGTTCAGCGATTGGCCGATGTTCGGCTCTTTCTTGCTGACCGCAAAATTGTAGTTGCGCTGCTCCAACTGATGCTGATGAAAAAAGTAGCCGATGTCGAGATGCTTTGCCGCACTATGCCGTTCATACATTCTGCGAAGCTGCTGGCTGTAGTATTTGTCCATGCCTGAATTTTGAAAAGCATCCATCAGCAGCAGGCTGTAGTCAGGATTATTCCTGGCTATCTGTCTAATAACCAAAAAATCTTCCAGCAGCTTTGACAGCATAGAGAGCATTGCGCGCAGTTTGCTGTCGTTATATTTTTCTCCCGGATAGATTGCTTTGAAAACATCTTTCTTGCTCAACTGAGCGGCTTTGATATCCGGGAGATTTTCTTGAATGTATTCGTAAAGGCTTTGTAGTTTTTTGTTGGTGTTGTGAAATGGGGAAAGCATGAAATCCTGAAACGAACGCAATGCGGGTTCATCCAGAAAAGAGAGCTGGTCAATCAGCTTATTCGCGTTCATAAGGCCAAATTACCATTTTGCGAAATGAGCCATAAGGAGCAAACAAATTTCTTTCTTTTATCTGAAGATCAATGCTTTATGTTAGAGCAGCCTTGATTTTTGACAATAAAATGATTTGCGAAACAGCAATTTTGAACTTTTTTATTGCTTAATTGCCGGATAGATTTGGCTTTGAAAACATAACCGCCATGAAAGCCATTAAGAATTTTTCAATCGTTGCAATTCAATTCGCTTTCCTTTCAACGGGTGCCTTCGGCCAGCCGGACCCGGAGGGATTTGGAGTTTTAAACGTGAATAATATTGAAACGCGGTTTAATACCGATGGGACTTTCTTTTCCGGTGATAGCCTGCGTTACCATGTTCCAAAATCCGGCAATGTCTCAACGATTGCTGCAGGAGCACTCTGGATTGGTGGTATTGATGCTGGAGGGAATTTAAAATTGGCTGCTCAGACTTACAGGCAAACGGGTTCTGACTATTGGCCAGGCCCTTTGGATTCAATTGGCATAACCGATTCTTTGACAATAGAACAGTGGGACCGGGTTTGGAAAGTGAGTAAGGTGCAGGTTGATCAGCATCAGGCTGATTTTAATGATAACGGTATTATAGATTTTCCTCAGACAGCAATTTATGAATGGCCTGCTAAGGGCAATCTTTACGCCAAGGGAAAGAATGGAGTTCCGTTAGTTGTTATCTCTGAAAAAGCTCCATTTTTTGACACCAACGGAGATGGAACCTATTCCCCGGAAATTGGGGATTATCCGGACATAAAAGGAGATGAGATGCTGTGGTACGTTTTTAATGACAACGGAGGCCTTCACACCCAAACAAGCGCAATGGCTATTGGCGCAGAGATTCAAATATCTGCATACGGCCTCAATTGCCATGCCGATAATGCGCTGTACAATACCCTTTTCATTAATTACAAAATATTCTTTGCAGCTTCACTCTCAAGTGCCTACATCGGGAAATGGATTGATTTTGATTTAGGATGTTATAATGATGACTATGTGGGATGCGATACCGTTTCGAATACATTTTATGTTTACAACGCAACGGCAATTGATCCTGATTGTGCAAATCGGGGTTATGGAAGTGATCCCCCTGTCCAAACGGTAACTTTTTTAAATGCCCAGTTAACTTCATTTCATTACTATAAAAACGATTTTACAATTTTTGGCAATCCTGAAACGGCTGTACATTACTATAACTATCTGGCTGGCTTTTGGAAAGACAACACACAGGTCACTTATGGAGGTAACGGCTACGGTGGAGTACAACCTACATCAATTATGTTTCCGGGGAATCCTGCCGATTCAACAGGCTGGTCTGAATGTGCAGTAATTAACATTCCCGCGGATAAGAAGGGAATAGGAGCAGTTGGCCCATTTACATTTAATCGGGGCCAAACATTCGAGATGACGCTTGCATTCACCACTCACTTCCTCCCCTTTAATGGTTGCCCCGACTTCACTCCCTACCGCCAGCGCATTGATTCCATCCAATACAAATTCGACAACAACCTGCTTCAGGCATGCACGCAATCAAATCTGACGTGCAATGACACTATTAATACTAGCGTGTGGACCGGTGACGCCAATGCAGATGGCGTTGCGGATGTGTATGATGTATTGCCGGTTGGAATTGGTTATGGAACCACCGGCCTTACAAGGCCTAATTCGAATACCACATGGACAGGACAGCCAATGCAGGATTGGCCGCAGAATTTTGTCAACGTTGGCGAAAACTATAAACATGCTGACTGCGATGGTTCCGGTTTGATTGATACTGCCGATGTTCAGCCTATTCTGGATAATTACGGGATGATACATTTCAAGCGTGCCGGTGAGCGAATAACAGGCATACCATTTTATCTGGATTTCCAACCGGGATTTCACACTGCCGGTTCAACCATTTCCGTACCTGTGATGCTTGGCACTTCATCACTCCAGGTTTCTGATTTTTACGGGATGGCGTTCAGGGTTTCATATAACACATCAGTTGTGCAGCCCGGCTCGGTCACGGTTGACCTCACCAACTCCTGGCTCGGAACCCAAGGTCAGGATATGGCTGGCATTTATAAAGAACTCTCCGCCACAGGAAGGGTGGACGTGGGAGTTACGCGCACCGATCATCTGACACGCGCAGGCCACGGAAAAATCGCCACGATCAATTACATCCTGATTGATGACATCGCTGGAAAAGGCGACCCCGGACAGATGATCCAGTTAGACATCATTGACGCGTTTGCGATCAGCAATGATGAAACTGAAATTGAATTGGATATCACAAGCGGAATAGAAGACGATATTTTCAGTTCAATATTGGTGTACCCTGTTCCGGCAAGTGATGTTCTTGTCGTAGAAATACCTGTTGGTCTGGCAGAACACCAAATTCAATTGTATGATGTGTTGGGAAGACTTGTATTTGAAACGGAAGGCCGGAGCAAAAAACATTTCATCAATATTGAAGCCCTTCAAAATGGCATTTACCTTTTGAGACTTGAGCTAAACGATAATACGGTGCTAAGGAAAGTCGCCATCAATCATTAAAGATTTCAGGTTTTGGTTTGAGTCGGATAATTTTACCCCGACTCATGACCGCCATTTCAAAAAAGAAGCAACACTTCTCTGTCAACAAACAGCTCCGGCACTATTTAAAAAATTATGACCGCGAATCAAAGCTTCCGGTGAGCTACAATGATTTGCTGCGCTACAATGAAACCGTCCCGCACCGCGATAAGAACGGAAAGGAAACGCTGTGGGAAACCGTCATGTACGATCGGATGATGACGAGGGAATTGAATGCTGGTCTGACAATGATCTATTCCATTTTAAAATCTGACGGAGACACTACAGTACTTGAGCATTTGTATGTTTCAAGAATTGATTATTGCACATTCGGGAACTCTAACCCTTTCCGGGTCAGAATTGTAAATCAATTCAACGACAACTATGACTACTTCTACGTGAAGAAAGCAGATGCGTCCAGAATTTACGGATTGGAACTGGAGCATATCCTCTCCCCTAACCGTATAAACTATTTTGTTGACCAGGACACTTTGATCGAGGAACATATTCCCGGAATTCCCGGCAATGATTTTATCAGCAGCTATATCAAAAAGCCTGAAGCCAACAAGGTCAGAATAGCCAAGGAGTTCGTCAAGTTCAACGAGCGCTGTTTTGTTCGATTGCTTGGTGATATGCGCTCCTATAATTATGTAGTAGATGTAACTCCTGATTTTGAAGATGAGCAATATCGTATCCGCCCAATTGATTTTGACCAGCAATCTTATGAAGGAAAACGTACCATGTATCTACCACAATTCTTCAAGGAGAATAACACTATCGTCAAGTTATGCATGGATTTGATGACTCCGGAAACTTACCGGCAGTATCAAAATGAAGAGCGAACATTGGTTAATCATCGCTTAAAAGCGGAGCGAATTCGCATCAACGAGCTGCTTCATTGCATGAAAAATGACACCATCTCCATGCCGGAAAAGGAAGTTCAACTGAAAAAAGAGTTAGCAAAGCACCACCAGGATTCGGCTTTTGAGAAATGCCGCAATATGGGCGAGATCATTGAACATCACCTGAAGGTGGTGCTGCCCCACAAATAAGGCTGACATATTTTCGGAAATTTTTGGCAAACCGCTTGACAATCTTGAATTTCTTGCCTTACTTTACATCCGAATTAAAAATCAAATGAACCGAGTGATATCCATTATTATCGTGATTAGCATCTGGCGACAACGGTGAGAATGGATATTGTTACAATATAACGAGAGCCGTTCTCACCGAGGACGGCTCTCTTATTTTCTATAAGTTCTAAATAGAAGGCGATGTATTTCTCAAATAAAACAGTTGTCTATCTGAACGGGGAATTCCTGAAGGCCAAAGATGCCAACGTAAGCCTGTTCAACCAGACCATGCACTACGGCAACGGTGTGTTTGAAGGTATCAGGGCTTACGGCAATCCTTCCGGAACCACCATATTCAAGGCCCGCGAGCATTACAAGCGTTTGAAGGAATCAGCAAAAAAGATGCACATCAAATTTGACTATTCCATCAGCGAGCTTATTGACGCAACTTACCAGCTGCTGAAGACGAATCATTTGGCTGATGCTTATATCCGACCCCTTTTGTTTTCGGGAGTCAATATGAGATTGCTTCCCAGCGAGGAAGCCAATCTGTTCATTGCCGCCTGGAAGTGGGACAGGTAT
>CAYOYI010000312.1:0-5233 GCA_964408105.1 uncultured Chitinophagaceae bacterium
ACTATCATCTATATGACGATAGCGGGCCTGCAGGTGGAATACAAACGCAAAGCTCAAATCTGACCAACAACACTGTTAACGATGTACTTGACGCTGACAATATTTGGACTGATCCTAACCAATGCAAGTATGTGCAGGCACACTATGCCACTGAACAAACTTGGAATTACTATAACATCATTCACGCCAGGAATAGCATTGATAACAATGGCTTTCCGATGTTCACTTTTGTGGTTGATGACGTTTTTGACAATGCGTTTTGGTTTGTGGGCATTGTTCTTTTGGGGCATCCGGATGTTTATACCAATAATGTTCTCTCTTCTTTGGATGTTGTAGGACATGAATATACACACGGGATTACTCAATTCACGGCAAATCTTGCCTATGTCGGAGAATCAGGCGCCTTAAATGAATCATTCAGTGATATTTTTGGAGCAGCCGTGGAATTTTTTGCAAGCGGAACATCCGGAAATTGGACGGTAGGAGAGGACATGTGGATCGCAGATGGCTATTTGAGAAACATGAAACACCCCAAGTTGAAAAGTCAAAACATTGCGGATCCAAACTGTCCAGGAGGTGTATACAGCTTGGCTCAACCAGATACCTATGACGGACAATATTGGATTCCTTCTACCTTTCCAAATTGTGATTATGCTGGTGTTCATATAAACAGTGGTGTTCAAAACTTTTGGTTTTACTTGCTTTCAGAAGGAAGTCGCGATCCGCAAATAGACGGAATAAATGACGATGGGTTCGTTTATGATGATGGGTTCAATTTGCAAGTATTTGGAATTGGTATTAATAACGCGGCCGCCATAGCGTACAGAAACTTAACGTTGTATATGGTTAGCTCATCAGAATATGATGACGCACGCCAGGGTGCCATAGAATCCGCCAAGGATTTGTTTGGAGATTGTTCTTTTGAGGTCATGCAAACTGTGGCAGCATGGAACGCAGTTGGGGTTTACGGGCCTTTAATTCAAAATGATATTTGGGTTTGCGGAGACATTCAAAATAACAATTACCCGGCAACTCAAAATATTTACATCGCTGCCAATAATATCGAAGCGGGTGAAATTTGTGTATTCCCTGATTTCACGACAATACATCCAGATGTTGCTTCCGTTTTCAAGGCTGGTAATGCAATTAAGTTGCATTCAGGATTTACAGCATCGGCAGGGAGTTATTTTCATGCATATACTTATAATTGTGCAGAGGGTTCTTTGAAGTTGATGAACACTCAATCATCAGAATTAAACCAGAATGCTATGTCGAAAGCTGAAATTGCTGAAGATAATTTTAAGATTTACCCAAATCCGCTCACAAATTCCTCCATCATAGAATTTACTTCAACTGTTGAGGAGGTTATATCAATTGATATCCACGATTTAACTGGTAGAGAGGTAATTAAGCTATTGGACAATGTATTGTTCGACCAGGGAGCATATAAAGAGGATTTAAAAACAAATTCCCTGGATGCCGGAGTGTATTTCTGTATCCTTAAGAGAAATGGAAAGATTGAAACCAAAAAGATAATTAAGGTTACTCAATGATCCCTGCCCACATTTATAGTCATCCCCGTCTTTCTCCTGTTAGGTTAACAAAACTTAAACATCCTGATTAGCGTTATTTGTGCGCTAACTTTGTTTTCATGCTTAAAGTAGGTATTCTGTTTGGCGGCCCCTCGCGCGAAAGGGAGATTTCTTTTGCCGGAGGCAGGACGGTTTATGACAACCTGAACAAATCATTGTTCGAGCCGGTACTGATCTTCGTTGACAGCCTGAAGAACTTCATCCTGCTTGACTGGCAGTACGTTTACAAAGGAACTATCCGTGATTTCTATCCTCCGGTTGAGTTTTTGCCAGATAGCCCCAACCATTTCCAGGTTTATATTGAAAGCCTATCCAATCTTGATGAAAAGAGTCTAAACAATCTCATCAGTAAAGTCGGCAAACGCATAAAGCCAGAAGAGCTTCCAGGCATGATTGATTTCGCCTTCCTCACTTTGCACGGAAGCTATGGGGAGGATGGGGTGATACAAGGGGTTTTACAAGGATTGGAAATTCCATATTCCGGTTCCGGCATTTTACCCTCGGCAATTGGGATGAACAAAGCTTTTCAAAAGCAAACGATGTCAAAAGCCGGTTTACCAACACCGAATTTTATTACGGTAAGCAGAGGTGAATGGCAGGTTGAGGTCAACCGGGAGAAATTCTGGACTGCATCTCTTGAAACCTGTGGTAATAAGATGGTTATACGTCCAGCAAATCAGGGCTCGTCTATCGGAGTTACCATTGTTGATGAGAAAGACAAAGAGGTTTTTAATCAGGCAGTTGACAAAGGATTTTTCATTAGGAGGATTTTCAAAAGCGAATGGACGAGTTTGAACAAAAGCCAGCAGGTTTCTTTCATTCGCAGGCTCACCGATATTCGAGAGGGCATCGGTCTGCCTGTTGTCATTGGCAGAAAAACAATTTATCATCCTGAAGAACTTCTAAATATTATCGGATCTCATTTCGATAAAAATGAAAACCAGCTAGTGGTAGAAGGTGCTGATGGTGAGGTGGAAGTTGTTATAGAGGGATTTATCGAGGGGAAAGAGTTCTCCTGTATTGTCGTGAGAAACGTTGATGGTAAGCCGCTTGCATTGCCACCTACTGAAATCGTGAAGGGCGGGGAGGTTTATGATTACCGCTCAAAGTACCTCGCGGGATTGTCCCGAAAGGTGACCCCGATAAATCTTGAGGAGCAAAAGATTGAGGCCATCAGGAAAGCATGCGAGGAACTGTTCATCTTCTTCGGATTTCATGTCTATGCCCGCATTGACGGTTTTATAAAAGCAGACGGAACGGTTTATCTCAATGATCCCAACACAACTTCCGGGATGTTGCCCTCATCATTCTTTTTTCATCAGGCCGCAGAGATTGGTTTAAATCCATCACAATTCCTTACCTACATTATTCGCACATCACTTGAAGAGCGGATTAATTCAGGTGCCGGAAATTTCAGCACAAAGAAAGTTCTGGAACAGCTGGATAATGAGTTGATCCTGATGCGTTCCGGTGTAGCTGATAAGAGAAAGATTGCGGTGGTCCTCGGTGGTGTTTCTACCGAAAGGCATATCTCAGTCGAGAGCGGGAGAAACATTTACGAGAAGCTCGCTTCATCTGAAAAGTACGAACCAATTCCGGTGTTTCTGACAGGCTCGCTGGAAGAGCATAGGCTTTATAAAATCCCAGTCAATGTTCTTTTGAAAGACAATGCCGATGACATAAAGGAAAAGGTATTGTCTTTTAAAAAACATCCGGTCATTGAAAAGATCAAACAGATTGGGCGCGGCATCACTGAAAAATATGTAACGCAAACTCCTTTATTTGAGCCTGTATCAATCACCTATTCCGAGTTGGCGCAACAAGTGGATGGAGTGTTTATCGCGCTTCACGGCAGGCCGGGTGAAGATGGCGCGGTGCAAAAGAAACTTGAAGAACTGAATGTTCCCTATAATGGCTCCGGTGTTGAATCCTCGCAGATTACCATAAACAAATACGAAACAAATCAACTGTTGAAGCAAAATGGCTTCAAAGTCGCTGACCAATCTCTCGTTCCAAAAGAAGAATTCAAAAGACATCCTCAAAAAGTGATTCAGCAAATTGCATCGAAACATAATTTCCCCATCATCGCAAAGCCGGTTGATGAAGGTTGCAGCTCTGCTGTGAAAAAGCTTTTGGATGAAGAAAACCTTAAGAACTACCTGCTGATGGCGTTTAGGGATGATGAAGTGATGGATGTGAAGTTATCTGCGGCATTGCAACTCAAACCAAAAGAGGAATTTCCTCGTGTTAAAAATGTGCTGATCGAGAATTTCATTGACCGTGGCAATGCGAAGTATTTCATGGAGATCACCTGCGGGATGCTGACGCATCATGGTGATGAGGGCAGCAACATTGCTTACGAAGTATTTGAACCTTCAGAAACACTTGCGGGCGGTGAAGTGCTTTCGCTCGAGGAAAAGTTTCTTGCAGGAGAAGGACAAAACATCACTCCAGCCCGTCTTGGCTCAAATCAGGAGGAGTACAAAATAATTTCTTCAATAGTTAAGAGCGACCTGGAAAAAGCTGCCAGAGTACTTAACATTGAAGGCTATTGCCGGATTGATGCGTTTGTTCGTGTTTCAAAATCAATGGAGATCGAGACGATCATTATCGAAATCAATTCACTGCCCGGCATGACACCCGCTACTTGTATTTTCCATCAGGCGGCTATCAATGGCTATAAGCCTTACGGGTTTATTGACAAAATTTTGGAATTTAGCTTCAAAAAGAACAAGGTTGAGCTTCATTGATTTCGTCCGTTCAAAATATTTCTGGATTAATCTGCTGATTGCGGTTGTAGTTCTTCTGGTGGTGATTCAGTCAACAATGTTTTATTTGAAAGCCTATACCAATCACGGTGAAACCGTTACGGTTCCGGACCTTCGCGGAATGACATTGGAAGAAGCCAATATCCTGTTGCAAACAAACAAGCTGTCCTATTTCGTGATGGATTCATCTTACGTTGTCGGAAAACCCGCAAGCAGCGTTCTCGACCAGGATCCGCCTCCGGATTCAAAGGTGAAGGAGAACCGCAAGATTTACGTAACCATAAATTCCGTGCTTCCGCCCAAAGTGAAAATGCCTGATCTCGTTGATAAGCATCTGCGGGTGGTTTCTCCGATCCTTGAGAGCCAGGGGTTACGTTTGGGAGAATTAACTTATCGCGCTGCCCTTGGGTTGAATGTTGTTCTGGAACAGCAGTATCGGGGAAATAATATCAAGGCGGGAGCGTTAGTTCCGAAAGGTTCAAAGATTAATCTGGTGTTGGGAAACGGGCTGGGGGAGACAAGTGTTGAAGTTCCGAATCTTATCGGCCTGACGCTTTCCGAAGCAAAGTGGGCATTGATGTCAAAGAACCTGAATCTGGGATATGTGGAATGGGATGAAACAGTAAGAGATTCAACAACAGCGGTGATTTTTAAACAATTGCCAGATTATGACTATAGCCAGCCGGAAATGCTTAATTATGGCGAAGCGGTGGATGTTTATCTGACGAAAACACTTCCGGAATTTTTAAAACGATATGCAGCCGATACTACTGCCAACTAAACCATGAACCGAAATATACTTGCCATCTGCCTTTCAATTTTTGCTTTGAATCTCCATGCCCAATTGGTTGTAACTGAACTGGAATTCAATCC
>CAYOYI010000313.1:0-5228 GCA_964408105.1 uncultured Chitinophagaceae bacterium
CTGCCGCTGTGAATGTTTGGTCAAAGTAAATCTCGGTTGTTGTGCTTACAGGGCTGCCATTTGCTGCAAACAACACTCCATCAGAAGACTCAGAAACACTCATCACTGAAGTGCCGGACTGACCGGGTTTCTGTCTCCATTTGATAGTATAGGATGTTCCTGCAGGCAACTCATCACCAAGTTCGAATACACAATGATCACCGGTATAATACCAAGTGGCACCATCATTATTCGGTGCACCAACCACCTTATCGCTATAGGAAACATTGCATCCTGCGCAACCATCGGCACCACCACTTCCGCTTCCGCTGCTGCTGCTGCCACCACCGGCCGGAGGTGTAATTGCATTTCCGCTTACCGGAGTGTTGGTTACAATTGTATCAACCACGATAATCACACTATCCGGGCCGCTCCACTGATAGGTATAGGGCAAGCACTCTGCACCGCCATCCATATCAAGGTTGATTGAACCATCACTTGCTCCATAGCAGCTAACGTTAAATCCGCTTGGATAAGTCGGGCTACTCAAGTCTGTGATCACCAGAGCATCAGGTTGTGTCAGTACGAACAATAACAACTTACTGCAATTGTTCTGATCCCTAACAATTACCCTGTAGTTACCAGGTCCAAGACCGGTTTGGTCTTCAGCTCCCGGTGTAAGGCCGGAGCCGTTTGGTGTTGACCACGTAAAGGTGTACGGAGCACATCCACCAACAACTGAAACATCAATGCTTCCATCAGCCGCACCGTTACAAGATATCTCATAACCACATTCGAACTCAGGGACTACCGCAGTTGCGATCAGCTCATCAGGTTCAGTCAATGTAATACAACCGCTGGTCGTCTGTCCATTACCAGGATAACCCTGAAGCCTTGAATCAGTAACTGTGTAACAGTATTCTCCAGGGCCAAGAGCACTGATATCCTCCGTAGTGGCCGTAAAGCCATTCGGACCAGTCCAAGTATATGTGTATGGCAAGCAGGCACCATCTACGGTGAGGTCAATGAAACCATTGCTAGCTCCGTAACAACTGATATTGTAACCACATGCAAATTGCGAAGTCGCGTAGGTTACTTCCAAAGGAGTCGGATCAACATTTACTACGAAGTTGCACACCGCAGTATTTCCTGATGGGTCAACCGCTACGTAGTTGATAGCAAATGAACCTGGATCAACGTCAAACTCATCGCCAGGATGGTAATTGCTGGTTAAAGTATAGGAACAGTTATCAGATGCGGTAGGCTCAGTCCAGAATACCTGCGGGTTGCAATCATCTGGCTGGGCAATCACATTGATATCAGCCGGGCAACCATAAATCACAGGATCTTCATCGTCTGTAATCAGTATTGATTGAGCGCAATCAGCCAGATTACCACTTGTGTCCACAACAGTCCACACTACCACGGTAACACCAACATCATAAGTGTCAGATGCATTGCTGGTACCATTGTAATCATTAGTTACCGAAGCTATCACGCAATTGTCACCCACTGTCGGAGGTCCAACGCTTACTACGGCAGTGCACAAACCTGCATCAGCAGTTTGAATGATGTCGGCCGGACACGCAATGGTTGGCAATTCATCGTCAATGATGGTCACGGTGAAGTTGCATGAAGAAACATTACCATGAATATCGTAGGCAGTCAACGTAACTGTAGTGGTACCCACATTGTAGAATCCTTCAGGTTCCCATTGGTTCAGACCACCGGAATAGTTATGTGAAACATTCATCCAGTCCACGCCACAGTTATCCTCAACATCTCCGCCAACTGGAACAACATATGCACCGCATTCACCCGAATCAGAGAATGCAGTTAAGTTGTCAAAGCAGGTGACAACTGGTGCTTCATCATCCGTAATCGTAACGGTGAAACTACACTGCGAATTATTACCATGAATATCAGATATATTGTAAGTAACACTGGTAGTCCCTACAATATAATTTGCAGAGGCATTGTTCGTGCCTGTATAAGTATTGGAGTAAGAAGCTACGGCACAATTATCGCCTACAGCAGGATCAGCAAGGAAAATATCCGCGCTGCAAACTCCCGGATCAGCAGTTTGATTGACATTTGCCGGACAGGTAATTGCCGGAGCTTCATTATCCGTTATAGTAACGGTGAAACTGCAGCCAAATGAATTACCATGAATATCCGTAACCGTATATGCCACAGTGGTAGTACCCACGTTATAGTCATCGCTGGCATTGCTGGTACCATTGTAATTATTAGTTACTAGAGCAACTGCGCAATTGTCACCGGTTACGGGAACCGGAATCGTAACACCTGCTTCACACTCGCCAGCATCAGCCGTTTGGGTGACGTTTGCCGGACAAGTAATGGTTGGATCTTCATCATCAGTTACCGTGATAGTGAAGCTGCATGTTGACACATTGCCATAGATATCAGGTACTGTAATCAGAACTGTAGTTGTGCCAACCGGATATGTATCCTCAAGGTCAGTTGAATTATTATAGTCATTCGTTAATGCCGCATAGTTAATTGCACAATTATCCGAGAAGAATCCGGCATCTGGCTCCACATAAGCGGAACAAGCACCCGGATCTGCCGTTTGCACCACGTTTGGCGGACACATTAAGATAGGAGCTTCATCATCCGTAACCACCACCGTGAATGAGCAAGGAGTTGAATTTCCATGAATATCAGTTACCAAGTAGTTGACCGTAGTAGTACCTACCAGATAGGTAGCTGATGCATTGCTTGTACCGGTATAATCATTAACTACAGTTGCAACAGCACAATTATCACCAGTAACAGGCACAGCTATGAACAAGTCCGCGCTGCATACTGAAGGATCTGCCGTATGATTAATATCTGCCGGACAAGTGATAGATGGTGCTTCATGGTCTTCAATCGTTACATCCTGCAAGCAGGTGGATTGATGTCCATGAATGTCTGTTACCGTCCACTCAATGGTAGTTGTACCTACCGGGTAAGTGTCATCTGCATTGCTTGTGCTATTGTAGTCATTTACCACACTTGCTACCGCACAATTATCACCCGTTGCAGGTCCCACAACAGTTACAGCAGCCGTACATACACCCGGGTCAGAATTCTGAGTCTGGGCAGGCGCGCAAGTAATCGTAGGATCTTCATCATCAGTGATTGTAATGAGTTGAGTACAAGTGGTAGTATTTGAATTAACATCAGTTACAGTCCACAACACAGTTGTTACACCAACCGGATAAACATCAGAACCGTTGGAAGTATTGTTGTAATTATTAACCAAAGAAGCCACAGCGCAATTGTCTGAAGTTGCCGGAACCAAGAAGGTCACTCCCGCTTCACAAACTCCCGGATCGGCAGTCTGATTAACAGCGGCAGGGCATGAAAGTGCCGGAGCCTGAACATCATTAACTTTTACCGTGAATGAACAAGTATTGTTATTTCCGTTAACATCGATAACCGTATAAGTAACCGTTGTAATGCCAACAGGGTAATTAGCGCTTGCTCCGGTACCGCCAGTATAGTCATTAGAATAAGATGCCACCCCGCAGTTATCTGATGTTGCAGGTAACCCAACGATGGCATTTGCATTACATGCATTTGCGATGTTATTAATGTTAACATTGGCCGGACAAGTAATCTGCGGCAGCTCGTGATCCTCAATAGTAACCGTCATGCTGCATGCACTAGTATTACCATGAACATCAGTTACAGTCCACACTACAGTAGTTACCCCGTGCGGATATACATCACTGGCGCTTGCAGTTCCATTGTAGCTGTTTACAAAACCAGCCACAGCACAATTATCACCAACAACCGGATTTGGGAAAATCGCAATACCGGCATTACATACACCCGGATCTGTGTCGTCAACAATATTTGCCGGACAGGTTATTGACGGAACTTCATCATCCGTGATTGTAACCGTCTGGGTACACTGAGAAGAATTTCCATGAATATCGGTTACTGTCCAAACTACTGTTGTGGTACCTACAATGTAGGTGTCACTGGCATCTGCTGTTGAGTTGTAATCATTTGTAGCGCCTGCAACACCACAATTATCACCGGTTGCCGGAGCAAGGATTGACACTGCTGCGTTACATACTCCTGCATCAGCAGTTTGATTAACGTTTGCCGGACAAGTAATAGTTGGATTTTCATCATCTGTAACTGTAATAGTCTGCGTGCATACCGTTGAGTTTCCGTGAATGTCCGTTACTGTCCATTCTACAGAAGTCGCTCCTACCGGATAGAAATCGTTGGCGCTGCTGGTTGAATTATAATCATTCGTAACAGAACCTACCGCGCAATTATCGCCAGTAGCCGGACTTACAACTACTACGTTAGCACCGCAGAAACCAGCATCAGCAGTTTGAGTCTGATTGGCAGCACATGTAATCGTTGGCAACTCATCATCGGTAATCGTGATACCTTGAGTACAATCGAATGTATTACCATGAACATCAGTAGCTGTCCAGGTAACCGTGGTTGTTCCAACCGGATAAGTATCGCTGGCATCAGCAGTATTATTGTAGTCATTAATCACAGAAGCAATACCGCAATTATCGTTAGTATAAACAGGGCTGCCTACCACAACAGCCGCGTTACACACTCCCGGATCAGCGGTCTGAGTCTGTGCATCATCACAAGTAATCTGAGGAGCCTCATCATCAGTTACCGTAATATCCTGCGTACATTCTTTATAGTTTCCGTTAACATCGAAAATGCTCCATGTCAGAGTTGTGGTACCGACCGGATAGAAATCTGAAGCATCATCAAGGAAGTTATAGTCGTTATAATAGAAATCCACACCGCAGTTATCATCCGCGAACGGGCTGTTCACGGTTACTAAAGCCTGACATTCGCCCGCATCGGCAGTCTGAGTTTGAGCAGCCGCGCAATCAAATGTCGGAAGTTCATCATCAATGACAGTGATATTCTGCGTACACTCAGAATAATTTCCGTAGATGTCAAAGGCAAACCAAGTCAGAGTTACAGTACCAACTCCATAGATTTCCGTTGCATCATCAGTAAAGGTATAATCATTACCCCAGAAATCAACCTGACAATTGTCAGAAACCGTTGCATTAGTAACGGCAACGAAAGCCTGACATTCGCCCGGATCGGTTGAATGTACTTCATCCGCAGCACAAGTCAGAACCGGAGCTTCATTATCATATACATTGATGGTTTGGTAACACTCGTTGTAATTTCCATTTACATCAAAGATGCTCCATGTCAATACTACCGTACCTACAGCA
>CAYOYI010000314.1:0-912 GCA_964408105.1 uncultured Chitinophagaceae bacterium
ATTCAGCTTCGCCATTATTTGCGGATATATCATTCCGGGGCTGATGTTGAAAAGATCGGAAAATGCAGTTTAAAGAACTGGATCCATTGCTGCATTCTCAATTGCGGCTTGCAATAGTTTCATTGCTGGTCAGCGTGGAGGGAGCTGAGTTTAATTTCTTGTTACAGAAGACAAATGCTACTGCAGGGAATTTAAGTATTCAACTCAAAAAGTTGAGTGATGCAAAATATATTGAAGTAAAAAAACAGTTCAAGGATAATTATCCTTTGACCACATGCAAGATCACTTCAAAAGGTATTACTGCCTTTGAAAAATATGTGAATGCGCTGAAAGGGTATATTGAAAAGAAAGAATGACTGGCGTGTTTGCTACTTTGCAGAATATCGCAAAATCTTCTGCACCCTCCTGCAGTCTCCCTTTCTTACTTCGAGAATGTAAACACCATGAGGCATACTGCCGAGGTTGAATAATTCACTGGTGTTTTTCAGGGTTTCCTCAAACCACAGTTTACCGGAAACATCAAACAACCTTACATAGGAACCATTCACGCTACTTAGCGCAACACGCAATTCATCTTTAACCGGATTGGGAGCAACGGCAAGCCCGAGGTCGCAATCTTTATTAACTATTGTTACTTTAGACTCAGTGGTCAGGGAGGCAAGTGTTCCGTTTTTGTGCCACACTTTCGCCTGCATGTAGTATTCACCTGCGGCATTGAAAGTATAGGATACAGACTCGTCAATCGTGTTGGCGCTTGCGACTTCATTACCATTGATGTAATAGCGCACTTTCGTTATCCCTTGCAGATTGGTATTTACCTTTAGCGGGACATTCCCTCCCTTAAATATCAGCGCATGATTTTGCGGCTCGGTGAGCTTTAAATCTATATACGGTGCAATGCCTTGTTCGTCA
>CAYOYI010000314.1:922-1919 GCA_964408105.1 uncultured Chitinophagaceae bacterium
TCCAACTGAAGGAGGTACGCCACCAGATCACTGAGCTCGGTGCTGCTGAGTTGCGTAAGGTTGCCATGAATCAATTCTCCATTACCCGTCATCACCGACTCAATTAAACTTAATGCCGAGCCATCATGGAGGTAAGGTTCAGAAAGCCAAAGCCCTTTCAGGGTAGGCACATCAAATCCTAGTAAAGGCCTGCCTAACCGTGTTCCGCTTGACGGCTTTATTGTTCCAACATCATGAAACAATCCCATTTCACTATCGGTAAACTCACTTCCTGCATGACATAAGCCGCAATCAAGCTTTGCAAAAACCCGCTTACCTCTTTCACCAGATTCGGTAAGACTTCCGTCAGCATTTCGGTACGGACTCTTTCCGAATTTATCCAGTGATGCAATGTAAGCAGCCAGCGCATCAAGGTCTTCTGAAAATCCTTCCTTAGGATCTCCTAAAGATTTACTGTGTGAGCCAAAATGAAAATCAACATCATTCATGAAACCTCTTCCACCCGCGAGGTCGCGTATCTGCCCTTCAAAATCCTGTATCTCATCAAAGTTCCCGGTCCAGTGAACGGGGCCATGCTTCGTTCCTCCGCGCCCGCTTAGCGGAATTGTGTTACGCAAGCCTTCCCCAAGTTGAGTCAAATCCCACACGCGTGCATCATTATCTCCATCCAGATGACAGGTGGCGCAACTCAGGTACTTATCTTTGTTCATCCGCTTGTCATTCGCGTTGTAGAAAATCTTCTTTCCTTTCAGCACAAACGGATCCATCATTTCATCTTTCACTACCGAAACTTCACCCACTTTGGTGATCTCTGCTGACGTTTGATTTACTATTTGTGAAATATTATACGCGCTGACGGTGCGTGACAAGAAGCAATGAACGAACAATGTATCACCCGTGCTGCTCAAAACAAGACCTTGCGGAGCGGCTCCAACGCCTTCGATCGAACTAAGCAACGTGCTGTTGTAGGCATCAAATATGTCAACCCTGTCATTAC
>CAYOYI010000314.1:1929-5201 GCA_964408105.1 uncultured Chitinophagaceae bacterium
ACCCTGCATAGAAACAAAAATGAGGTTTGCAAATTTTGAGAAGATGCTAAACGCAGCAATGTCGCCATTGTTAATGTCAATTCGTGAGTTGTAATCTTCCTCGCGGGATTGGAGGTTGATGAGCGCGACCATAGGACGCACTGTATTTTCAAAATTTAATTTCTCCCCGTCACGCTGCAAACCGCGATATGTGTTGTCTTTCTTTGCCGGAATGAGCGCGAGCCTGCCATCTGGAGAAAGCGTAACTGAGTTAAGATAATTCACCACGCCCTTACCGCTGATCTCCGAATCATTGCTCAAGTCCGGGGCAAGCTTTATGGTTTTGAGATAATCAAGTGTTGCTGCTTCCAGCAATACAACTTCACCACTGTCTTTGGAATTGGTGATGAATTTTGTTACGAAAAGTATCTGGTTATCCCTCGATACAGCAAGTCCTTTTGCAAACATGCCCACCTGCTGCTGACTTTCTATCGAGCGTGTTGCAACATCAATCTTCACAACCATTCCCGTTGCATACGTACTTATATAAGCCTTTTGTTTGTCAGGACTGATGACTAAAGCCATCGGCTGTGAACCATGCGGCAAAGTAATGGTTTCAGAAGTTCCCGAATGGTCATCATAGATTTTAACGGTGGCATCATTACGATTCAATATCCAAATATTACCATCTCCATCCTGGGCAATGGATGCAGGGTTTTCACCGGCTGAAATTTCTTTGGAATAGGAAAGCGATTGAATGTTGGTTTTGGTTACAGTGTTGTTATCGGGATTTACATTCCATACATGCTTACTATCCTGATCGAGGAGAATTGTTGTTGCTTGGGAAGGAAGTGTTGTATCAATCCTGTCGTGAACGGTGTGACGGATATTGCATGTACTTTGTGAGATACCGTCATCGATCACTACCAAAACCGTATATGTACCGATGTTTTGATAAACATGATTTGCAACAGTATCTGTTGAAGGACCGAATGTTGTTCCGTCTCCGAAATTCCACTGGTAAGTTGGAGTCCCAAGCGTATTGAATGAACTCACTTCAAAACGAGAATTGAATCCCAGTTCGACAAATGGCAGCTCCTTCATTCCGCAACCCATCAGATTCACAGAACTGCCGGTGGAAAATTTGCTGATAAATTCCGTTGCAATGGGATTACCCGCATAGTCCTTCAAACCACCGGCAGGCAGCACTATTTCATAAACTTTGTTCGGGTCAAAAGGAAATCTCGGAGTGAAATTGATGATGCCGAATTGATAGCTGTAAGTCCCTTCCATCGGCTGGCCACCCTGCGGCCGCACGATGAAAGTTTGCTCGTTGATGGTTGCATATTCAATTCCATCGCTCATTGTAATTCCTACTCTAGTAGTGAGTGGCTGGCTGAGTGAATTATCTGCAGGAATCACACGAGTGACGCCTGGCGGGGTGAGGTCGGGGGAAGTTTGATGTACCATCAAACCACTTCCTGTCCCATGATCGTTAGAAACCAATGCGAGATTGCCAAGAGCATTTGCAAAATCATAGTCGCTATTAGGAATAGCTGCATTCCCATTTCCAACACGGATCATGTTTGATGGATTAGTAATATCCAGCTTGTGATAATCTGAGGACATGCCGGCATGAACAAATCCATCCTGGACATTCAGATAACCTCCGGTACCGCCAAGTGAGGGCGAATCTCCAAGCTTATTAATATTGGCAGGATCTGTAATATCCCAAATATGAACTTTCTGGTCTGCAGCTACGGAGATCAGATAATTTCCATTCACCATCGCGCTATACATGATCGTAGCAATGTCCGTATCAAGCAAAACTGGATTTGCAGGATCGTTGATGCTAAGTGTTGCAAGCCCCAAAGCATCCATTGACGTCACAACAAGAAGATTCCCCACTGCAAAAATCGGCCCGATGCGAAAACCTCCGGTTTGCGTTATAGGAATTTGCTTCACCAGAACGGGATATGCAGGATCGGAAGCATCAACAACATAAGTGCCGTTGCTTGAGCCGGCAACATATAAATAGGGAGCCTGCACCGCGATCCACCATGCGCCATGGGTGTAGTCGCTTTCCTGGATGCCGGGTAAAACCATGTTGGCTGCCATCGTTGGATTCATTACGTCCGTCCAGTCCCAGATTTGAATACCCTCGATGGTTTGCAGCGCAACATAATCACGTTCGTTAATCCTGAAAAACCCATAGCCATGCCCCTCGCGAATCTTTTCAGTCTGCACATCAACTTTAGTAAATACCGCCTGCGGATTTCTCGGATCGGAAACATCCATGAATGCGAAGCCGCCACCCCGCTCACCCGAATCGTGCGCCAAGACCATAGCCAGATATCCTTTATACATCATCACATGTCCATGGCCGAGAGGAGCGCCATTCAATGAACTTATGACCGAAACCGGTTTGAACAGTTCATTACTGGCATAAGTTAGGTTTCCCAACCCCGGCCCAATTTGCATTAGTCTTTTCTTCGACATGAATGCCGGTCCGGACAGTAAAACGGGAATTAAAAAGAGCGCAACAATTATCTTTTTCATGACTACTGAAGTAAGATAGAATAAAGATAAGTTTTTGGGTTGAAGGAGGGAATTAAGGATTTGCAAAAGAAAAACAGGACGGCTTTAATTTTGTAACTTTAAAATGAATGTTTCAAACATGAAGCTATTACTTGACATTAAGGATTCCAAAGCGGGTTTTATCATTGAGCTGTTAAAAAATTTTCCATTCGTAAAAACGAAGCAGCTTACGCCTTCAAAGGCTCAGTTGATGGAAGAGATAAAGGAATCCGTAGATGAGGTGAAATCGGCAAAGCGGGGAAAAGTGAAGCTTAAAACACTTGACCAGTTGCTCGATGAGCTATAGAATTGAGCTGACCGCCAAGTTCGAAAAGCAGTCGAAGCGTCTCTCCAGAAAATATCCTTCATTAAAATCTGACTTGGCAAAGCTTGGTGAGGAGTTAAAAGAAAACCCCGCGATAGGTTATTCCATTGGGACGTAACTGTCTCAAAATAACAATGGCTATTTATTCAAAAGGTAAGGGCAAATCGGGTGGTGCCCGTGTTTATCACACATGTTTATGTTGCAAGAACAATAATTATCTGATTTCCATTTATGATAAATCGGATCAGGTTGACCTTGAGGATAAGGAACTTGCCAGCCTGCTTTCAGAATTACCGGAATAATCAGTCTGATAAATCCTCAAGTTAAATCAATGATTTGTATCATTGGCCGAGTTATCTTCATTGATTAGGATTGCACTGCATGACTCACT
>CAYOYI010000315.1:0-5199 GCA_964408105.1 uncultured Chitinophagaceae bacterium
ACGGCAAGGAATCTCCCGAATTCTGCAAGGAGGTCAGAGAACTTGTCTGCGTAATAAAGGCGTTTAACATTGACAATGATTTTGACTTCAGTTCCTTGGCCGAATACGAACACGTTTGTGATTACTTCCTTTTTGACGCCAAGGGAAAATTGCCAGGAGGAAATAATGTTTCCTACGATTGGAACATTCTTAATCGCTACCAATCACAAACTCCCTTTTTTCTCAGTGGAGGAATCAGGCCGGAACATGCCGAAAGGATTGTCGCATTTTCCCACCCATCATTTTTCGGTATTGATATCAACTCCGGTTTCGAAATAAGTCCCGGCAAAAAAAACACCAAGAGCATCGGGGAGTTTTTAAATAAGCTAAAGCATCCGGCATGAAATACTCAGTGAACGGAAAAGGTTTCTACGGAGAATTTGGCGGGGCTTACATTCCTGAGCTGTTATTTCACAACGTTGAGGAATTGAGAAAAAAATATCTCGGTATAATAAATGAAAAGGGCTTTCAAAATGAATTTCAGCAGTTGCTGCGCGATTATGCAGGCCGGCCAACTCCGCTATTTTTTGCCAAGCGTCTCTCTGAGCATTTTAAGACCAACATTTTTTTGAAACGTGAAGATCTGTGCCACACCGGTGCGCACAAGATCAATAATGCGATTGGCCAGGCATTGCTGGCGAATCGGCTTGGGAAAAAAAGAATCATTGCGGAAACCGGTGCCGGGCAGCATGGAGTGGCAACTGCAACTGTATGCGCGCTGATGGGTTTGCAATGCATCGTTTACATGGGGAAAAAGGACATGGAGCGGCAAAAGCCAAACGTGCTGCGCATGACGATGCTGGGGGCGAAAGTGGTTCCGGTGGAAAGCGGAAGTAAGACACTGAAAGATGCCACCAATGAGGCTATCAGAGATTGGATCAACCATCCCGATGACACGCATTATATAATCGGTTCGATTGTCGGCCCTCATCCGTATCCCGATATGGTAGCAAGATTTCAGTCAGTAATCAGCAGGGAGATTCGAACTCAATTGAAGCCACTTCCAAATTATGTCATTGCATGTGTGGGTGGCGGAAGCAATGCTGCGGGTGCATTCTGGCATTTTCTTAATGAGAAAAAAGTAAAACTGGTTGGAGTTGAAGCGGCAGGTGAAGGATTGCATTCCGGGAAATCCGCTGCTACCACTCAATTAGGTAAACCGGGAATTATTCACGGAAGTAAGACATTGCTGATGCAAACGAGCGATGGACAAATTGAAGAGCCGCATTCTATCTCCGCAGGTTTGGATTACCCGGGCATTGGTCCGCTGATGGCTCATTTATATAAATCGGGAAGAGCAAAATTCTTATCGGCTACGGATAATGAAGCTTTGGCGGGAGCATCGTTGCTGGCTAAGCTTGAAGGTATCATTCCCGCGCTGGAGTCAGCACATGCTATTGCAGCCTTGAAAAAAATGAAGTTTAAGAAAAGTGATAAGGTTGTTATCTGTTTATCCGGCAGAGGCGATAAGGATTTAGGAACCTACACGAAATATTTTGGCGAATGATAAACCACGTTTTGGCAGCATGGTTCGACTCCGCTCACCATGACAACATAGTTTTTACAATGAAAAACCTTTTTTGGTCAGCCTGAGCGGAGTCGAAGGCTGAATAGGAAATGACATGAACCGGATAGACTTATTGTTCAATAAAAAGCAAAGCAGCGTCCTCTCTGTATTCTATACAGCAGGATTTCCGAAATTGGGTTCCACATTGGCAGTGGCAACGTCCTTACAACATTCTGGTGCCGATATGATCGAAATAGGAATGCCCTATTCTGATCCACTTGCCGATGGGCCGGTTATTCAGCACAGCAGCACTGTTGCTTTGAAAAATGGGATGACCCTAAAAATTCTCTTCGAACAGCTAAAAGATCTTAGAAAGCATTGCCAGCTTCCAGCATTGCTGATGGGTTATGTAAATCCGCTCATGCAATTTGGATTTGAGAGATTTTGCCGACAGGCTAATGCCTGTGGAATAGATGGTATCATCATTCCGGATCTGCCTTTGGATGAAGTGGAGCGCTATCAACCATTATTCAAAAAATATAACCTGGCTTGCGTTCTGCTCATTACGCCACAAACTCCAAACGAACGCCTTAAAAGGATTGAATCACTCAGTAGTGGATTTATTTACATGGTGAGCAGCGCATCAACCACAGGTAAAAGCGCAGGATTTTCAAAAGGTCAGACGGATTATTTTAATAGAATTAAACGGATGAACCTCAAAAAGCCCGTGCTGACAGGTTTTGGGATTCATGATGCTATAACTTTTCAAGATGCATGTAAATATTCAAATGGCGCCATCGTGGGGAGTTATTTTATTCGGTTATTGGAAAAATATACACCAGAAAAGGCAGCAAAGGAATTGCAAAAGAAACTTGAAATATCATGATCATTCAACTTCAACCTGATTGTCCGGAAAAGCAAAAAGAGACTATCATTCAAAAAGTTCGGTCGCTTGACTACAAGGTCAATGAGGTCACAACTTTTCATCGTAAGTATCTGGTGTGTGTCGGCAAAAAGGAATTCGATATACGGGCTATTGGAAATCTAAAGGGTGTGCAGGACGTGCACCGCGTGGAGGATGCGAACAAGCTGGTGTCGCACGAATGGCGCGTGCATCCAACGGTAATAAAACTCGATGATGGCATTGAGGTAGGGAACGGAGATTTGTCAATCATGGCCGGCCCCTGTTCGATAGAAAGTGAAGAGCAGGTGCAAATGACCCTTGATTTTCTCGACCGGCAGCACGTAAGGTTGATGCGGGGAGGGGTGTTTAAGCCGAGAAGCTCGCCATATTCTTTTCGCGGATTGGGGATCGAAGGGCTGAAGTTCTTTTCAAAGCTGGCGAGGAAACGCGGGATCAAGATTGTTACGGAAGTGATGCAGGTGTCGCAGATAGAGCCGATGTACGACTATGTGGATGTGTTCCAGGTGGGTGCGCGGAATGCTCAGAATTTTAATCTATTGGATGAGCTTGGTCTTGTAGATAAGCCGGTTTTGCTGAAACGTGGATTGTCAACCACGCTGGAAGAATTTCTTGCTTCAGCGGAATACATTTTTAGCAATGGTAACGAAAAGATCATCCTGTGCGAGCGCGGGATACGCACTTTTGAAAAATCCTACCGTAACACGCTCGATCTGAATGCGGTGCCGGTTTTAAAGCACAAAACCCATCTGCCCGTGATCGTTGACCCTTCACATGGGATTGGAATCCGCAAGTACGTTGAGCCGATGGCGCTGGCGGCTGTCATGGCAGGGGCTGATGGAGTGATTGTTGAGATCCATCATGAACCGGAGCGGGCATATTCCGATGGCGACCAAACGCTCAACTTCCAGGAAGCGGAACATTTATTCAAAAAAGTTCGGGGAGCGTTTGATATCAGGGGGTAGGTTGTTTTTTGCATTGTAAAACTTGTGCGCAGAACCCATTAGGAATATTTACCCCCAAAAGTTGTCTCAAGAGTTTGCCGCAGGCGGCTCTTGGGACAAGGAATAACTGGCGAAAGTCTTTGGACTTTCAAGCGTGGCAGCCTTATTCAATGATCCGCACATCCAACAATCCCTTCATTCCTGCATAATCTTTAGCGCTGGAATATCGGTAATGCTCCGGTTCGTCCACTAATCCGGCAAGCACCGGATTATTATGAACATAATCCAGCTTTTGATCTATGAATTCATTTGTGATCAGTTCTTCGGGATGATTGTCCTGCTGCCAAAATTGAAAGTTGATATTGTTTGGATTATCCTGTCCTGCCTGTTTGAAAATCCAGAGCATCCAGTTCTTTCTGCTTTCTGTGATTTCACCACGAACAGCTTTGAGAATTGTCCCGGAAGTAAACTTCTTAAAATCACGCATGATGTCTTCCAATGGTAATCTGCCATTCCTGGAGATAATCAAATGCAGATGATTGCTCATCAGGCACCACGCATGAATAACAAGACCTTTTTTTGTCTGGCAATGACGCAAACTATCAATCACCATATCGGCATAAACAGGCCTCGTGAACACATCTACCCACTGCACCGTTGCGGTAGAAGTAAAATACACGCCATCGGGATTGTAAAACTTGTACGCAGAACTCATTAGGAATATTTACCTTTAAGATAAGTAAATAAAAGTGGCAGAGAGCGATGATCATTGGCGAGCTTGCCCTTTCGGGCAACGAGGTCGAAAGACCTCGATTTATCCAAAGTCACAAGAGCCCTTCGGAACTCTTGCGACAACGGCAGGGGAATATTTACCTTTAAGATAGGTAAATAAAAGTGGCAGGGAGCGATGATTAATTTAGGAACTGCCCTTTCGGGCAGCGAGGTCGAAAGACCTCGATTGATCCAAAGTCACAAGAGCCCTTCGGAACTCTTGCGACAACCGGTCATGAGCCGGAGCGGGCATATTCCGATGGAGACCAAACGCTCAGCTTTCAGGAAGCGGAGCATCTGTTCAAAAAAGTTCGGGGAGCGTTTGAAATCAGAGGGTAGGTTGTTTACGGTTTCCTTTTTACCGTCCTTGAAGTATGTTGTTCAATGCACCACAATTTTCCCTCTACCCAAGAGACCGATCTTCCCGCTCACACTGTAAACATAGATACCAGATGGCAGATTTTCTCTTTGTAAATAAAATTCCGCATAGCCGTATTCGTTCAGTTTGAGGGGATTCCATGTTACAGATCTGCCGGTCATGTCATGGAGTGAGAACATAGTTTTTTCGCCCGCCCATTGTTGGCTGCATTTAATGCTGATGAGAGCTTGGGTGGAAAACGGGTTTGGGTAAACTACAATGGTAGCTACTTCTTTAAGAGGCTCGATTTCTTCAATACCAACTGCCAGTCCGCAGCTATCTGCACCAAAGCAACCATTACTGTCAAGTTTTGCCAGCCATACGTTGGCGAAATGAACCCATGGATTACTTTCCAGCCCGGCCCACATTGCTCCGGCTATGATGAAGCCTCCGTCATTAGTCTGCTGGAAATCACCGTAGAAACGTACGGAACCGTAAAGAGGATGCGGATAAAAAGTATTGGTGTAGATTCTTTCCCACAAAACATCTCCGGCTGAGTTTAATTTGGCTATCCAAGCACCGTCAGTACAGGTATCACAAATTGCTTGTTCACCTATCGCTATAATATTGCCGTCACTTAGCTCTCTTACTTGATAAA
>CAYOYI010000316.1:0-5198 GCA_964408105.1 uncultured Chitinophagaceae bacterium
TATCAGGGATATGCAGGTTTGGGTATTCAACTGTAATAACAACCTGCCCACAGCAACAGGTTTTGGTGGCACCACTAATTACACCACTACTTTCATAGCCAATCAAAACAATTGTGCTAATATTTTAACAAATGACGTCAATGCCGGGCAAACCGTTTCAATCTCATGGAACAATGCCATACCAGGCGCAGGTTTCTTTGGTACCGGTTCACCGTTCCAAACCGGAACGATTTGCTGGACCCCTACCTTAAATCAAGTTGGAACACATACATTTACCGTTACGGTCAGGGATAACGCATGTCCCATCAATGGAGTCCAGGTGTATTCTTATACAATCATCGTAGAGAGGGGATGCAATTTAATTGCAGGGAATGCTCAGGCCCTGCCTTCACGTTGTGTCGAATCTGCCAATGGGGTGGCATTCATACAAATGACCGGTGGTATTCCGCCCTTTAGTTATCAATGGAGCAGCGGAAGTACATCAGATGTTGCGAATAACCTGCCTCCCGGTAATTATACCGTAACTGTTACTGATGCAAACCTGTGTACCATGAGCCAAACGGTAACGGTTGGTCAGGAATATACTTTTGAAGCCAGTATTGTTGCCGATAACAGCAGTTGCGGTGGACAGTTTGACGGACTGGCAACTGGTTATTTGAATTCAATTCCACCTGGAGCATTTACTGGGGGAACTGCGGTTTTAACTTATAACTGGAACACTGGCCCAACCACCCAAACTATCACACAGTTGGGTCCTGGTTTTTATGAGGTAACTATTACAGATCCGGCTGGATGCGGTGATGTTGCAAGCGTTACTTTGACGGTTCCACCAGCGGTTTCCGTAACTACAAGCTTCACTAATTCAACATGCGGAACATCATGCAATGGCTCCGCAACTGTGACGATCACCGGTGGAACACCTCCGTATTCTTTCCTTTGGAATACCGGACAAACGACTTCCTCAATTACCGGCCTTTGTCCCGGAACCTATGTTGTAACTGCAAACGATGCATTCCAGTGTTTACCAAATTCTCTTTACACATTTAATATAGGCGGACCTCCGGCTTTGGTTACTACCTTGAATTATGCTTTATGTGAAGGGCAAGGTGTGTTTGCCGGGGGGGCATTCCAAACCACAAGCGGTACGTATTACGATACCTTCAGCACATCGGTAGGTTGTGATAGTGTGGTTGTTACAATATTGGAAATTCAGCAGGAGGTTGAAACTAATAACGTCAATATCTGCCAGGGTGAAAGTTACTTTGCCGGAGGAGCCAATCAAACAACCAGCGGAACCTATCGTGATACTCTCCTTAATCAGGGTGGTTGCGATACGGTGATTGTTGTGACAAATCTTACAGTTCGCCCCCATGTTGCCAATACTGTTGATGTCACAATCTGCGATAACGAAACATATTTTGCCGGGGGCGCTCCGCAGAATACATCAGGAACTTATATTGACACACTGTCAACCGCCTTTGGTTGTGACAGCATTTTGACTACAAATCTTACCGTGTTGCCAGCTGCTGTCTTTAACCAGAATATTACAATCTGCCAGGGCGAAAGTTTCTTCGCTGGTGGCGCCAACCAAACTACATCAGGAGCATATCAGGATTTCTTTCCGCTTCCCAATGGATGCGATAGTATTGTTACTACAAACCTGACGGTGCTTCCATCTTCTACGGGACCTTCACGAAGCGTAAGCATTTGTGCAGGAGAAAGTTTTACCATTGGTGGTATTCCGCGCACGGTGCCTGGAACTTACACCGATACTTTAACGGCTGCAAATGGATGTGATAGTTTGATTGCCGTTGCCTTAACCGTCAATTCAAGCCCAACTTCTACACGCAACGTGGAAATATGCGAAGGTCAATCATTTTTTGCAGGTGGAGCAAATCAAACGACCTCAGGTACATACACGGATATCTTCACTACTGCTTTAGGTTGTGACAGTACTATAATTACCAATCTAACTGTCGTTCCTGCCAGTCAGCAGCAAATTGATCTTGAAATATGCGATGATGATAGCGTATTGATTGCCGGGGTATGGACCAACCAGCCCGGAACATATTTTGACACGGTAATCACATTCAGCGGTTGTACTACAGTTTACACTTTCAACCTGTCGGTTTTCCCAAATACATTCGATACTATTTCAGTTACGATTTGCGAAGGTGATAGCTTTTTTGCCGGTGGTGTTTACCAATATGTGTCAGGAACCTATGTTGACAGGCTGGAATCTTTGAACGATTGCGACAGCATCCGGACAACATTCTTAGCTGTTCTTCCAAATTCAAGAACCTTCTTGACTGCTGACATCTGTGAAGGGGAAACTTTCTTTGTCGGAGGCGCAGATCAAACCACTTCGGGAACTTATTATGATACGCTTCCCGCGGCAAACGGTTGTGACAGTATTATTACTACCGTGCTTACAGTTCAATTAAGTTATGAGATCGTGTTCGATGTCACCATCTGCAATGACGAAACATATTTTGCCGGGGGGGCCGATCAAAGCACCTCAGGAACCTATACTGATTCGTTTACAACAGCATTTGGTTGTGACAGTGTAATTGTAACCAACCTTACCGTGTTGCCTCGATTTGAGTCAACCACCTCAGCCCAGATTTGCGATGGTGACAGCATTTTCCTCGGAGGCGGGTGGCAAACAGCGGCAGGATCTTATGTGGACGTAGTGATAAATTCTGTCGGTTGTGACAGCTTCATCACTACGGAACTTGAGGTGATTTCAATCCCGCACACCACCATTGACGTGACTGCTTGCGGAAGTTATTTTGTTGGTGGTACATTGCAAACCACATCAGGCGTTTACACAGATACGTTTACTGCAAGTAGCGGCTGCGACAGCATTTTGATAACCAATCTTACTTGCCTGCCGCTTGGCACATTAAACCGTGATATTAACATTTGTGCCGGTGACAGCTATTTTGTCGGAGGTGCGGATCAAACTACTTCCGGAACTTATTACGATACCATATCCGGAGGTTCAAACAATGGTTGTGACAGCGTAGTCATAACAAATCTGCTTGTGGCTGATCCGCTTGCTTTGTCTTTTGACAGAACGGATGTTAGCTGCTCTTGCATAAATGAAGGCAACGGTGCTGATACTTCAACACATTGCACACTGAATTTTGCAGGGTTGCCACATGGAACAATTTTACAGGATTACTTCGCTGATCTGGGTGTAACAATTACGCCTGATGCCAATGGAATTTACCCTGACGAGTTGGTGGTATTTAATACCAATCTTACAAATACGCCTGATCCTGATTTGCAAGCCGGTATTGGCAATGCTCTAATATTCCCGACCAATCTCACTGATGCCAACAATAATGGCCTGGTTGATACTCCGAATGATCAGGGTGCCGGTGGTTCGGTCACATTTACCTTTGATAACGTGCGCACTCTCTACAGTTTGACATTAATCGATAATGACAGGAACAACGGAACGATCACCGCGTACGATGAAAACAATAATATCATTGCTACGGTGAATACGCCTAGCGGATCTGGCGGTTCTGTGCAGGATATAGTGCTGAATATTCCGGGTGTGAAAAAATTCGTCCTCACTTATGTGGATTCAAGGGCTTTCACCAATATCAGCTTTAGTTGTCCTGAGCAAACCTGTGTATCAGATATCAGCAACTATGCGCACGGAGCAGTCGTTGGTGGATTGCAAATCGCACCGGGCGTTACTGTAACTGGCGTATCCAATAAGCCTTTGCTGTATCCCAACGATGTTGCGATTTTCAATTCCGATGTTACAGGTTCTCTCGATCCTGACCTCGAAGTTGGCATCGGAAATTTGCTTATCCTGCCGGAAAACCTTACGGATGCAAACGGTGATGGTTTGATTGATCAGCCAAGCGATGGGTCTTATGGCGGAAAGATGATCTTCAATTTTGATCGTGACCGCACGGTTTATTCTTTAACGCTTGTTGATAATGACCGTAACAATGGTACTGTCAAGGCCTTTGACGCCAATGGGGTGTTGTTGCTTTCCGTAACAACAGTTAGCAACAGCAATGGTGGAATTCAAGTGATTCACTTGAATGTATCAGGCGTTAGAAGGCTTGAAGTGAGCTACCACGATTCACGCGGTATTACCAATTTGGTGCTCGATTGTCTGCAATGTTGTGATGGTGGCGTATCGGCAAATGTTTCCGGTGGCACTCCGCCTTACTCGTTTGTTTGGAGCAATGGCTCCATCTCAGAGGATCTCGAGAACCTTTGTGAAGGAACTTATACAGTTACAATTACCGACCAGTTAGGTTGTGTAATTATAGATTCAGTGACAATAGGCAGAGATGATGCTGATTACACAAGCCAGATAATTACGATCTGTGAAGGTGAAAGTTATTTCGTGGGCGGAGCTGACCAAACAACGTCCGGTACATATTATGATACATTGGGCATAACTGCCGACAGTTGCTTTGATGTACTGGTTACAGAGCTTATTGTGAATCCGGTTTACAATGAGATTGTTCAGGTTTCAATTTGCGAAGGCGAAAGCCACTTTGCAGGTGGATCTGATCAAACCATCTCCGGTGTATATATAGATTCGCTCCTTACATCATTGGGTTGTGATAGCATTATCACAACGGAACTGACAGTTAATCCGACTTTCGCGCAAACGGTACCAGTAACAATTTGTGAGGGAGAAAGTTATTTTGCAGGAGGAGCCGATCAAACCCAGAGCGGAACCTATTTTGATAACCTTCAAACAACAGAAGGCTGCGACAGTATTATCACTACGGAGTTAACGGTTCTTCCAACCTCAGGTTCAACGCAGCAGGTTGAAATTTGTGAAGGCGAATCATTCTTTGCCGGTGGCGCTGATCAAACGGTTAGCGGAACCTACTTTGACACTTTGACCAGTTCAAACGGCTGCGACAGCATTATAACAACGGAACTCACGGTCAATCCAACTCCTGCTTTAGCTTTTGCGATTGATACGGTTTGCCTCGGAGAGGCAAGCTCTTTGAGCAACCTGTCAACCGGAGTTGATCCTGATGCAGTCTATTACATAGATTACTTCAATGATGGAAGTATTGACGTCACGATTCCTGCTTCATTATTCCCGGCTGATACTTCTTTGGTATCACCGATCGCAGGCACGGAAGAAATTAGAGTGATAGTTGTTAACAGCTCGGGCTGTTCAGACACCTTGGTGGTTACTG
>CAYOYI010000317.1:0-5182 GCA_964408105.1 uncultured Chitinophagaceae bacterium
CAAAAAACAAAAACCATGGGAACAAAATTTTTCAAAGCCCTCATAGCAGGCATGAGCATGATGCTCAGTTTTTCAACCATCACCTTTGCATCAGATTATGTGCATCAGGTGATCATTGTGAATGAAGGTTATAATGATTTTAATACCGGGCAGCAACTTGTGCCGGTAACGGTTGCGAATTATAACCCCGTAACTAAAACGTATTCCGTTGTGGATACTATTGACGGTGCACGCTTTGCAACTCAAGTTATCGTTAGCGAGAATTTCATCTTCGTAGCTGCTGATGAACTTCTTGTGAAGTATGATCGCAATACCTTACAGCGTCTTGACGCTCAGACTGTAACGGGTATTCGCGGTATAGCTGCCTGGAACGACAAGGTTTTGGTGACACGCGGAGAAATCGCAGCCCTGCCTTCATACTTTCAGGTCTACAATCAATCTGACCTGAGCCTTGACTACGAACTCTTGCCTTCAAGCGGCCCGGACTATTCCAGTCAGGATATTATGGTGATAGATGATAAAGCTTATTTCGTCATCAATAATGGTTTTGACTGGAGTGATCTGAAAGGTATGGTTGGAGTTGTTGACCTTGTAAACGAAACCTACCTGAATGAATATGACCTTGGTGCAAATGGCCTGAATCCCGACAACCTTATGTTCGATGACGGGAAGTTCTACACCCTGAACAATAAGGATTTCACTGGCAGTTCTGTTTCGGAAATAGATTTGGGAAATGGCGGTTCGGTAGCGACCACTACATTATCAAATGTTTCAAGCGGATGCGGAACCTCAGCCTTCTTTAACAGCAGAGTATGGTATCAGCACTACAGCAGCCAGAAGCTTTTCGCTTTCAATCCTGTTACTCAGCAGATATCAGATTCTACTTCTTTTGATAAAACCTTTTACGGGATGGAAGTTGATCCGGTGAATAATCTGCTTTACGCGACCACAACTGATTTCTTAGCCACAGGCATGGCTTACATCTATGATGGAACTCACACTCTGTTAGATTCATTCACCGTTGGAGTTGCAGCAGGAAATATTGCTTTCGATGTTCGCAAGACAACAGGAATCAGGGATGTGAATAGCCATTTGCAATTCTCTGTTTATCCCAATCCTTGTCAAGACAAAGTATTGTTAAATACAACTGCCGATCTTGAGGGGATTGAGGTGTTTGATTTGAACGGGAAGTTAGTTGCCATGGGTAATGTTATAACCAGCGAGATCGATGTTCAGCAGCTTTCATCAGGATTATATCAGGTTGTTGCTACGAATGTAAATGGACAAAAAGGATATTCAAGGTTTGTAAAAGAGTAATTCCTAATTACCTGATAGATTATAGAAGCCGTTTCAACTGCTGAAACGGCTTCTTTATTTTGATCAGCTAACTTATAAGTTGAATGTTTGTGTTTTGTGCAAAAGCTGGAAAGCATCAAGGCTTTGATTGCTATTCTATATTATCCTTAGTAATTTTGCCGGACATTTTAACATTAGAATTAAAGCAAACACAAGCATGTCGTCCAACACAGCACAATTGGCAAAAGGAGTTGAGATTAAAGGAGTTATAACACCAGAATTCGCAGAAATTCTCACCCCTGAAGCTGTTGAGTTTGTTGCCGGTTTGCAGAGGAAGTTCAATGCCAGAAGGAAGGAACTGCTGGAGAAGAGACAGGTAAGGCAAAAGGAACTCGATGGCGGAAAACTTCCTGATTTCCTGCCAGAAACAAAAGCTATTCGGGATGGAGATTGGACAGTGGCTCCATTGCCAACGGATTTGCTGGATAGAAGGGTAGAGATCACCGGGCCTGTTGATCGCAAGATGGTTATCAATGCGCTTAACTCAGGCGCGAAGGTGTTCATGGCTGATTTTGAGGATAGCAATGCACCGACCTGGGAAAATAATATTCAGGGGCAGATCAATTTGCGTGACGCTATCAACCGGACCATCACTTACGAGGATCCTTCTTCAGGAAAATTTTACAAGCTCGGTGAAAAGATCGCAACCTTGCTGGTGCGCCCGAGAGGATGGCACCTGCTTGAAAAGCATGTGACTGTTGACGGAGAACAGATGTCGGGATCGCTGTTTGATTTTGGATTGTATTTCTTCCATAATGCCAAGAAGCTGATCGAAAAAGGCTCAGGGCCATATTTCTATCTCCCGAAGATGGAAAGTCATCTTGAGGCAAGGCTTTGGAATGATGCGTTTGTGTATGCTCAGAATGAATTGGGAATTCCCCAGGGCACGATAAAAGCTACGGTGCTTATCGAGACAATTCTCGCTTCTTTTGAATTGGATGAGATACTCTACGAATTGAAAGAGCACTCTTCGGGGTTGAATTGCGGCAGGTGGGATTATATTTTCTCTTACATCAAGAGGTTCAGGAACAAACCCGGCTTTCTCCTTCCCGACCGCGATCAGGTGACCATGACGGTTCCGTTCATGCATGCCTATTCATTGCTCGTAATCAAAACTTGCCATCGCAGGAATGTTCATGCAATGGGTGGTATGGCGGCACAGATTCCAATCAAGAGCGATGCAGCGGCAAATGAAGCTGCAATTGAAAAAGTGAGAAAAGACAAAGAACGCGAAGCGAAAGATGGTCATGACGGTACATGGGTAGCTCATCCGGGCCTGGTTCCCATTGCCATGGAGATTTTTGACAAATACATGCCTACTCCGAATCAGATCCACAAAAAGCGCGAGGATGTAAATATTACTGCAGCCGATTTGATCGCTGTTCCGCAGGGAACGATCACCGAAGCGGGAGTGAGAAAAAATATCAATGTCGGAATTCTTTATCTTGAATCATGGCTGAGAGGAATAGGATGTGCAGCGCTTTACAACTTGATGGAAGATGCTGCTACCGCTGAGATTTCACGCACGCAGGTTTGGCAGTGGATACATCACGGTGCAAAGCTTGATGATGGCAGACAGGTATCGTATGACCTTTACAAACAGTTGCTGCCTGAAGAGTTGGAAAAGATCAAGAACTATGTGGGAGAAGATGCATACAATAAGGGCAAGTTCAGCGAGGCGGTAGAGATTTTCGAGAAGCTGATTTCTGCAAAAGAGTTCACCGAGTTCCTCACGCTACCTGCTTACCAGAGAATTGACTAAATCAATCACTTAAATCCATAAATCAAACATGACAAAACAAGACAAGATAAATGCTCTCGTCAAAGATTGGGAAACCAATCCGCGCTGGAAAGGAATCACCAGGCCATATTCTGCTGAAGAAGTGGTGAAGCTGAGTGGCTCATTGCAAATTGAGTACACCCTCGCGCGTAATGGCGCTGAAAAGCTGTGGAAAGGGATCACCACCAAACATTGGGTAGCAGGACTTGGAGCCCTCACCGGGAACCAGGCAATCCAGGAAGTAGCCGCGGGCCTGCCTGCGATCTATCTCTCCGGATGGCAGGTTGCTGCTGATGCAAACCTCGCAGGGGAAATGTATCCTGACCAGAGTTTGTATCCTGCGAATTCAGTTCCTTATGTTGTGAAGAGGATCAACAGCGCATTGCTGAGACGTGACCAGATCCAAACGCTGAATGACGATGGAGATATTGACTGGCTCGTTCCGATCGTTGCCGATGCTGAGGCAGGATTCGGAGGAAATCTGAACGCGTTTGAATTGATGAAAGCCTTGATCGAAGCCGGAGCTGCTGCCGCTCACTTTGAAGATCAGCTTTCTTCAGCAAAAAAATGCGGACACCTTGGCGGAAAGGTTTTGGTGCCGACACAGGAAGCGATCAATAAATTAGTTGCTGCCCGTCTCGCTGCAGACACTTGCGGAGTTCCGACTTTGGTTATTGCGCGCACCGATGCTGATGCTGCTAACCTTATCACTTCCGATATTGATGAGCGCGATCATAAGTTTATCAAGGGTGAAAGAACCGCTGAGGGGTTCTATTATGTAAAGAATGGTATCGAGCAGGGTATTGACCGTGCAATTTCTTATGCGCCTTACGCTGATCTTATCTGGATGGAAACTTCAAACCCTGATATTGGCTACGCAAAGGAATTTGCGGATGCTGTTCATGAAAAATATCCGGGTAAGATGCTTGCTTACAACTGTTCTCCTTCGTTCAACTGGGCTGCAAAGCTCAGCGTTTCTGAGATGGAGACGTTCCGTGAGAAGCTTGCCGATATGAATTATAAATTCCAGTTCATCACGCTTGCAGGTTTCCATGCGCTCAACACCTCCATGTTCGAGCTTTCAAAAGCTTATAAGGAGCGCGGGATGGCGGGCTACTCTGAATTGCAGGAGCGCGAGTTCAAGCTGGCAAAAGACGGCTTCAAGGCTGTAAAGCACCAGTCATTTGTTGGTACTGAATACTTTGATGCGGTTCAGAATACCGTACAGCAGGGAAATTCATCTACCACAGCTATGGGCGGTTCAACTGAGGAAGAGCAGTTCAAGCACTGATTCAAAGTGTATTGATTGAATTATCAAGCCCCGACATTTGTCGGGGCTTTTTTTTTCAAAAAGCGAGCAGCCAATTTTGTATATTAGTATTGTTCGCAATCGTACGATATGATGCCAAACATAATGGCTGTGTTAAAAATCACGCTGTTTTATCTCTTCGGTTGTTTTTGTTGCTTGTGGATGCCAAAAACTTGTTCTGGCCAGGACGCAAAGTACATAGTCGTTACATTAAAAAACGGTGAAAAGATCGAAGGGATAAGGGCCAGGCACGTTGAGAATGATTATGTAAAAATTGAACAAGCAGGCGGTGCAGTTGAAATCATCCATAGCAGCGCAATTGAAGATATTAAAATTGTCAAGCCTGACAATGTTGGCAGAGATACGAGCAGATGTACTCGATTTTCTTTGATTGGAGGCATTCATTCTTCATATGATTTTTCTACCGGTAACAATTATGTTTTTGCCGAACCCAGGATCATCATGGGCCTCAGAATTAAGAATTCTGCCTTAGGAATAGGCATTAGTTATTTATACGGTAAGTCAGTCAGTTTTACTCAGAAGGATATTTACTATTATGAAAGTGACTACTATGAAGAGCTGCTTGCCAAGGAGAATCTTCATTTTCTGCCTGTCTTTTTAAATTTTCATCAGGGCTTTAGAAAGAAAAACATAAAACCCGCTATCGATATTTCATGTGGTTACCCGTTTGTTCTTAACAAAGAAGGGCACATTTATAACCGGATAAATGGGAGTAG
>CAYOYI010000318.1:0-5180 GCA_964408105.1 uncultured Chitinophagaceae bacterium
CGGATACTTCTCGTTTCATCGCGAGGATTTGACAAATAACGATGCAATTGTCGTTCACTACACCATCACCGGCACAGCAACCAATGGGACAGATTACACATCCATCATTGACAGCATCACCATTCCTGCTAATCAGGATTCAGTCAGACTGAGCCTATCTGCATTTACTGATGCTCTTGCCGAAGGTACCGAAACAATCATCATTGCGCTTGATGTGCAATGTTCCTGCACAGAAACTTATTCTGACACGCTCTTTATTCTGAATAATTCTGCTTTCAATGCTACCATCGCTCCCATTACAATCTGTCAGGGTCAATCTGCGTTGCTAACCGTAAGCGCATCCGGTGGAGTTCCTCCTTATACTTATCAATGGAGTACAGGAGGAACTAGTTCTTCAATCAACGTAAGCCCTTCAAGTAATACCACTTATTCCGTAACGGTAACCAACTCCTGCGGACAAACAACCACAGCATCGGCTTTGGTCACGGTGGTATTTCCAACAAACGCTTCGTTCACCGTTTCATCCCCGCAATGTTTCTCCGCACAGGATTTTGATTTCACCAACACGAGCAGTTACACAGGAAGCCCGACATTTACCTGGTACCTGGGCGATGCAACAACTTCAAGTTCATTCAACGTATTGAACAAACAATACAGCGCTCCGGGAACATATGCAGTCAAGCTGGTAGTTGACAACGGCATTTGCCCCGATTCGGTGACGCAAACAGTAACGGTGAGCCCTGCTCCCACCGTGAACGTCAATACTCCATCTCCAATTTGCAGCGGAGCAAGCGTCACGTTAACGGCAAGTGGCGGAACGTCATATTCGTGGAGCACGGGCGCCTCCGGTGCCAGCATCACTGTTTCGCCAACATCAACGACAACTTACTCTGTTACTGCAACCTCATCCGGATGTACGGCTTCAGCAAGCAGAACGGTTACAGTGAATCCTATCCCGTCTGTTTCGATTTCAACTCCTACCCCGATTTGCACCGGGGAAAGCGCCACACTAATTGCAACCGGCAGCAGCGGAAGCCCGCCTTACTCATACAGTTGGAGCACGGGCGCCTCAACTGCGGCCATTACAGTTTCACCTGCGTCAACAACAACGTACACGGTAACTGTCACAGACGATGAAAGCTGCACTGCAACGGCAACGCGAACAGTTACCGTCAACTCTCCACCTTCGGTTTCGGTGAATTCTCCTGCTCCCATTTGTAATGGAGGCAGTGTTACGCTCACTGCCAGTGGTGGAACCTCCTATTCATGGAGCACCGGAGCTTCAACAGCTTCAATCACGGTTTCGCCAACTTCAACAACTACATACACTGTTACTGCAACATCAAATGGATGTACTGCATCCGCAAGCCGAACCGTTACCGTCAATTCAAATCCAACTGCTTCCATTTCTTCCCCGGCACCAATTTGCAGCGGACAAAGCACAACCCTCACCGCGAGTGGGGGAACATCATACTCATGGAACACAGGCTCATCAACAGCAAGTATCACCGTTTTGCCAACGTCAACTACTTCGTACACGGTAACGGTAACAGATGGTAATGGCTGCTCGGCTACTGATTCAAGAACTGTTACGGTAAATCCGCTTCCAAATGCTTCTATTTCTTCACCCGCCCCGATTTGCTCTGGACAAAGTGCAACACTTACTGCAAGCGGTGGAACTTCCTATTCCTGGAGCACGGGAGGAGCAACCGCAAGCATCACGGTTTCCCCGTCATCAACAACTTCTTACACTGTGACCGTGACAGATGCGAACGGGTGTACCGCTTCGGCTTCAAGAACTATCACGGTTAATTCACTTCCCACCGCTTCAATCTCCTCTCCCGCCCCTATTTGCAATGGACAAAGTGCAACGCTCACTGCAAGTGGAGGAACTTCGTATTCGTGGAGCACAGGTGCTTCAACTGCAAGTATCACTGTTTCACCATCATCAACAACCTCATATACCGTAACCGTGACGGACGCAAACGGATGCTCCGCTACTGCATCACGAACTGTTACAGTCAATGCAGTGCCTACAGCCTCGGTTACTTCTCCGTCACCAATTTGTAACGGAGAAAGTGCAACACTTACTGCCAGTGGCGGAACTTCTTATTCATGGAACACAGGAGGTTCCTCGGCAAGTATTACAGTTTCGCCTTCCTCCACGACAACTTACACGGTTACTGTGACCTCCAACGGCTGCACAGCTTCTGCAACAGGAACAGTTACTGTAAATCCCAATCCTGCTGTTTCCATTTCCTCTCCGGCCCCGATCTGCAACGGACAAAGCGCTACGCTCACCGCAACAGGCAGCGGAGGAAATGCTCCGTATTCGTATGACTGGAGTACAGGAGCTTCAACAGCCTCAATAACAATTTCACCATCGTCAACAACAACTTACACAGTTACTGTTACAGATGATGAAGGCTGCACGGCTTCGGCAACGAGAACTGTCACTGTGAATTCGCTTCCTACTGCTTTAATATCTTCACCTACCCCAATTTGTAATGGGCAAAGCGCAACACTTACCGCAAGCGGGGGAACTTCTTATTCATGGAGCACAGGTGCGTCAACTACAAGTATCACGGTTTCACCTTCTTCAACAACCTCTTACACTATAACGGTGACAGACGCAAATGGATGCACTGCCACAGCTTCAAGAACGGTCACTGTGAATTCTCTGCCAACTGCTTCAATTTCTTCCCCGGCTCCGATTTGCAATGGGCAAAGCGCAACGCTCACCGCTAGTGGTGGAACTTCCTATTCATGGAGCACAGGTGCGTCAACTGCAAGTATCACGGTTTCACCTTCTTCAACAACCTCTTATACCGTAACAGTGACGGATGCAAACGGATGCACTGCCACAGCTTCCCGAACAGTCACGGTGAATTCTCTGCCAACAGCTTCTATTTCTTCTCCTGCTCCGATTTGCAATGGGCAGAGTGAAACGCTCACTGCAAGCGGTGGTACTTCATATTCATGGAGTACCGGTGCTTCGACAACAAGCATTACAGTTTCGCCTTCATCTTCAACTTCTTACTCGGTTACTGTGACCGATGCCAATGGATGTACTGCCTCGGCTTCACAAACAGTAACTGTAAATTCAATTCCTACAGCATCTATTTCTTCTCCAGCTCCGATCTGCAACGGTGAAAGCACAACGCTCACAGCGAGTGGCGGAACTTCCTACTCATGGAATACAGGAGCATCAACTTCAAGTATTACCGTTTCGCCTTCTGCAACTACAACCTATACGGTTACAGTAACTTCCAACGGATGCACAGCTTCAGCAACAAGAACCGTTACTGTGAAACAATTACCCTCTGTTTCCATTTCCAATCCGGCTCCGATCTGTGCAGGAGGAAGTATTACGCTTACAGCCACTGGAAGCGGTGGAAATGCTCCGTATTCGTATGTCTGGAGTACAGGAGCTTCGATCGCTTCTATTACTGTTTCTCCCCCTGCAACGACCATGTATTCTGTAACGGTGACGGATGACGAAGGATGCACAGCCACTGCCTCACGAACAGTTACCGTCAATCCTCTTCCATCAGTTTCAATTTCATCACCAGCTCCAATTTGCAATGGAGAAAGCGTAACGATAACTGCAACTCCCGGAAGCGGAAGTCCTCCCTACTCCTATAGCTGGAGCACAGGAGCTTCATCTGCATCAATCACTGTTTCGCCTTCTTCTACAACAACTTATCAAATCACCGTTACGGATAACGAAGGATGTACTGTTACCGGGTCACGAACAGTTACAGTGGTTCCGTTACCGAATGTCTCAATAAATTCTCCGGCTCCGATTTGTAATGGTGAAAGTGTCACCCTCTCAGCAAGCGGTGGTACTTCTTATTCGTGGAGCACCGGGGCTTCATCTGCAAGCATTATAGTGTCTCCCTCTTCGACCACCACCTATTCGGTTACAGCAACTTCGGCAGGATGCACGGCCGCAGCATCACGAACAGTTACAGTCTATCCTAATCCTTCAGTTTCAATTTCATCACCTGCTCCAATTTGCAACGGACAAAGTGCAACGCTCACCGCAACAGGCAGTGGGGGGAATGCTCCATATTCTTACAGTTGGAACACTGGTGCATCAACCGCATCCATAACAGTTTCGCAATCATCAACTACAACTTATACGGTCACTATCACCGATGATGAAGGCTGCACGGCTTCCGCAACAAGAACAGTTTTAGTGAACGCAAATCCTACCGCTTCGATTTCTTCTCCTGCTCCGATTTGCAATGGAGCAAGCACAACGCTGACCGCAAGCGGTGGAAGTTCCTATTCGTGGAATACCGGAGCTTCTGCTGCTAGTATTACCGTTTCGCCTTCTTCTACAACCTCCTATTTAGTTACAGTGACGGATGCGAACGGGTGTACGGCTTCCGCCTCACGAACGGTTACGGTCAATTCACTGCCTACCGCTTCAATCTCTTCGCCTGCTCCGATTTGCAATGGAGCAAGCACAACGCTGACTGCAAGCGGTGGAAGTTCCTATTCGTGGAATACCGGAGCTTCTGCTGCTAGTATTACCGTTTCGCCTTCTTCTACAACTTCTTATTCAGTAACGGTCACTGATGCAAACGGATGTACTGCTTCTGCTTCACGAACTGTAACAGTAAATTCTCCGCCAACTGCTTCAATCTCTTCTCCTGCTCCGATTTGCAATGGAGGAAGTGCAACACTTACTGCAAGCGGGGGTACTTCTTACTCATGGAGCACCGGTGCTTCAACAGCAAGCATTACAGTCTCGCCTTCTTCTACAACTTCCTACACTGTTACTATGACTGATGTAAATGGATGTACTGCTACAGCTTCACGGACTGTTACTGTGAATCCGCTTCCAACTGCTTTAATCTCTTCTCCGGCTCCCATTTGCAATGGGGCAAGTGTTACGCTAACTGCAAGTGGAGGTAATTCCTATTCGTGGAGCACTGGTGCTTCATCAGCAAGCATTACAGTGTCGCCTTCTTCTACAACTTCATATTCTGTCACCGTGACCGATGCAAATGGATGTACTGCCTCGGCTTCGAGAACTGTCACTGTTAATTCACTTCCAACTGCCTCGATTTCTTCTCCTGCCTCTATTTGTAATGGCGAAAGTACAACACTGACTGCGAGTGGGGGGACTTCTTATTCATGGAGCACGGGGGCTTCAACTACAAGCATCA
>CAYOYI010000319.1:0-5161 GCA_964408105.1 uncultured Chitinophagaceae bacterium
AGACACTTTGGTAATTGGATTCGCAAGAAGGTTTGCAACATACAAGCGCGCGCACCTTTTGTTCCACAACTTTGAACGCCTGAAGCAGTTGGTGAATATCAAAAACAGGCCCGTACAATTTCTTTTTGCAGGGAAAGCTCACCCCAAAGACAAAGCAGGCCAGGATCTCATTAAGCGTATTGTCGAAATTTCCGAAATGCCGGATTTCAAAGGCAAGGTTATCTTCCTTCAGAATTACGACATGGAGCTTGCAAAATTCCTTGTGCAGGGTGTAGATGTGTGGCTGAATAATCCCGAAAGGCCGATGGAAGCTTCCGGGACGAGCGGCATGAAAGCCGCACTTAACGGAGTACTCAATCTTAGTGTGTTGGATGGTTGGTGGGCGGAAGGTTTCATGCCGGGTGCGGGATGGGCATTGCCGCTTGAAAACACCTATGACAGAAAAGATTTCCAGGATGAGCTGGACAGCGAGTTGCTCTACTCTATTCTTGAAAAGGAAGTTATCCCCACCTACTATGAAAAAAATTCTGCGGGCGTACCGGAGAAATGGGTTGAAATGATCAAGCAAAACCTTGCCGGCATTGCACCTAAGTTCACCACCCGCAGGATGATGAGTGAATACGTGAGCAAGTACTACGATCGGATGTTCCGGCAATACAATGAGATCAGCGGAGAGAATTTCGTTACAGTGAAGGAGCTTTGTGAATGGAAAGCAAAAGTGATCTCAAACTGGGGCAACATCAAGATCATGGATATGAATGTGCATGACTCTGCCAACAAAGCATTGCCCATGGGTGGTCAATTTCATGCCGAGATAGTTCTGAGCCTGGGGAATCTCAAGCCGGAGGAAGTTGGCGTTGAGGTGCTTTTTATTCAAAGTAAAAGTCAGGGGCAGCCTAAAGAGGTCATTTTCAAGCAGGAACTTACGATCGGAAATAAAGGCCGGAGCAAGGCAACTTATGAAACCGCGTTCCCGGTAACGCAGGCAGGAGTGTTCGAATATGGTTTCCGAATCTTCCCCAAGCATCCATTGCTCAGGAACAAGATGGATTTCAATTTAGTGAAGTGGGTGTAGGAACTTGGCTTTAGCGTAATCGTTTTCAATGGTTTCTTAGCGAAGCTTCTTTTAAGCGAAGCATTTCTCCTCCTCTGTAAACCTGAAAATGCTTTTCTCCTTAAGCGGCTCAAAATTTCACTCGGAACTGGACCGAATAAGTGCGCGGAGGATCCATTTTCCCGGGGCGGATAGCGTATTCTTTGTTACCTACGTTTTTAATGAAGAGGTACAACTGGATTTTATCGTTTAACTCATATCCCAATCTTAAGTCTGCTACAAAATCCCCATCTTTATGATCTTCTATATATTGATTCAAGGTTGGCGGTCTTTTATTATCAGATTCAATGGTTTCTATTGCAATGGCATAAAGCGAATCAATGCTTTCATAAAAGCTATTATAAAACAAACTAGTCCCAACGGAGATCTTCTTAAAGGTTAGCTCAACATCACCTCTAAACAAATGCCTCTGCCTAAACTGCAGGATACTTTGTTTTTCTTCATCGGTGTCAAGGTACTCCGGAAAATATTTAAAAGCATTCCCCAAAAAAGTCAAGAAGTTCTTTTGGGAAGGATCAGTTTCAAGGTTGCCCGGATAAATATAAGTATATCCTGCAAGCGTCTTAATATTCACCGGGCCTATTTCCCCTTCACCAACTATTGATGCTTCCCATCCAAAAATTTGCGCATCCCTAACATTAAACGGTTTAATTCCAAGTACAATTGGGAGAGTTTCCCTTTCAATTATTTTTGTACCGTCAGGATAAAAATTTGAGTAAAGGTTGAATTTATATTCTACATATTCGAAGTACTTACTCAGAAAAAATGAAAAGTCAAAAAATGCCTTCCACGACCTGATTTTTATTCCCTGTTTCAACCCAAGGTCAATGCTCCAGCCTGTTTCAACCGCTAAATCAGGATTAGGGAGAACATAAATTCCCGAGGTGAACTCCTGGGCAATATATCTTTCCACGATTGAGGCTGACCTATAGCCTTGCCCCCATGATGCCCTAACAAATGTTGCTTTGCCAAATTGATAATTCAGCCCGCAACGGAAAACAGGTTTTGAGGTTTCCAAAAAGGAATCCACTTTGGTGATCTCGTATCGCCCTCCGCCCACGATAGAAAGTTTTTTATACTTAAACTCCCCCTGCACGTATATCGCAGACTTTATTGTATTTCTTCGATTTTCGTAAAGATTGCTGCGGGATGTAGTGTACTCTACCGGAATTCCTGTAGTTAGAATAAATCGGTCATTCCAGTTTTTCTGATATTGCGGATCAAAACTGAGCACATTGGAAGAAGCATCCGGGGTACCATAATCAATATAAAAGCTATCCACAGGAGGATTTTCTTTCAATCCATTGAACAAGGTATCCTGTTTTGGAGCGCCCTGTCGAAAAATATTCATGTAACGGAATCTTAGTCCAAGCCGGTTGCCTTTATTATCCTGATAAGTAAAATGCGGATCAATCACCGTCTTGATATACTCATCATGCGAACCTGCTCCCTGAACGTATGCAAATGAATCAAGATCCTGTGAAATGAAAAAGCGGTCACTCACCTCTTTCATAATAATGCCATTCAATCCAAAATTGATCTTATTGTTCTTTGGAGGATTGAATCTCGTTTTGAAACTTGCCCTTATTCTAAACTCATCTGCCTTGTTCAGGTAAGATTGAATGTAATCCACATTCCCTCCAAGCATAAACTGGGCATGTTTAGTCCGCTGACGATGATTAAAAAACATTCCGGAAAACCCTTTAACACTTCGTGTCCAGCGATCAGCTTCGCTTAATGGATGATAAACGCCTGCATAAAAGGTAGTCTTAGTTGTTTTCTCTCCAGTTTTCGGCCATCCGGTTATCAAGTTCACCACTCCGCTTAACGCGGAAGAACCGTAAATAACTGAAGATGCTCCCTTAATTACCTCCACCCTTTCTACATCTTCCAAAGGCGCCAATTTCAATTGAGCATCACTTAAGTCAGCGCTTAAAAATGTCTGTCCGTCAACCAATACTGCTGTTCTGGAACCAACGCCATAGGAGTAAGAACTTCCACCACGAATAGAAACTTGTCCATCCTGCACCTGCACACCCGGAGTCTTAGAGATCACTTCGCCTAAATCACGTGAGTTGTTACTTTCAATCAGTTTGGCATCCAGCACCTCCATCGGCACGGTTTCCTGGGCGATATTCTTTTCATATTGGCTTGAAGTAACAACCACTATATCTAATTGCTCTGATTTTAACTCCAGCTGAATATTTATTTCTTTAAAAGCTCCATCTTTTAGATCAACATTTCTCCTTATGGTTTCATAACCAAGGAAACTAAATTTCACGCGGTAATTACCCGGTGCCAGTTTTAGCTTATACTTTCCATCCATTCCTGTGGTGGTTCCGTTAGCCGAATCTGCAACGACATTTGCTCCGGGAAGTGTTTCATTAGTCTTGGCATCAGTGATCACACCGAAGATGTAAGCTTCCTGCGCCTGTAAAACTGACACAAGGAGAGCACAGAGCGTGAAGGGTAATATTTTTTTAAGCATGTGAAATAGCGCTCAGGAACGAGGCATGACAAGATACAAAATCAAATAAATTAGGATTGGAGAACCCAGTCCGAAAATCGCTGCAACAATAAATATCAGCCGAATGCCGCTGACGTCAAGGTTGAACTTATCGGCAAGCCAGGCGCACACACCGAGTATTTTCTTTTCATTTTTCATGCCGCTAATTTAGAAATCCCAAACCGGATTTCTTCTTCCCTTGATATAGTCTTTCAACCTTATCAAAAAGGCAAGCACTAAGTAAATGATTATCGGTGAACCTGCAGTAACAAAGCTGCTGTATATGAAGAAAAGCCTGATCCTGGAAGATGGCATTTTTAGCTTTTCTCCCAAGTAGGAACAAACGCCATAAAACTGAGGCTCGATGATACTCCGGATCTTTTCCATTGAGGGAAAATTACAGATTTATAAAATTGAAGTCAACGAAATTATCCACTATGATTTGAGCAATTTATTTCCGATAAAACAGTTTAGGCATTTCTTATCTTCACAATGATTATTCTTCAACTGAAGCAGCGCCTGGCTTTCATAAGCTGATACGGACGAAACTCCAAGTGAGTTCCATTTTTGGATAATGGAGTTTTGTTCAGAAGGAAGATGCTCAAGCATGACAATTGCCTTTTCCTCAAGCTCTGGATTCCCTTTCATTTTTCCATAGATGAACATAACTGGAGCCACCGTATTGATGATAACTGATCTGATGAAATCTTGCCCGATCTTCTTTTTTTTCGTTACGGAGGGAGTATCAAACCGATAGTGCCCGTGCCAATAGTCAGAGCTTTCTATTTCAAAAAACTTAACAATTTCTTTGCGACCACTATCATTAATAACAGCCGAAAACAAATTTGATGAGCGATTTACCAGCGCAGCGAATTGAGCGAGCCTGATTGTCGGAAAAGATGCCGGCCTGAGCCTCATAAATTTCATCAAATGGCCGGGAAGAGATTCAAGCTTGTACTTTTTTTTAAGGAATTGGTATTCCTTGTATAAGAGTTTCGGGTAATCATCATAAAAATCTTCTTTCAGTAATCCTGCCTGCCCGAAAAGCAGGGCTTCTATTTGAAGAATATTTCCTTTATGCTTAGCAAGCACTTTTTGCGGGAGACTTCTGGCAAGCAGATCAAAAGCATCTGTGTTAATCTTCAAGCCAAAGTTTCCAGCCACCAATTGATAAAAAGTTTCCTCCCAATTGTTTTTATTTTGCTCCAGTTTATCCTTAACCAAGGACGTTTTATTTTCAAGTCGCTCAATCAACAGGCGATGCATTCCTCGTTTAATAAATTTCGGATCCAACTCAGCTATCAGGTTTTGGCAAGGAATCCATTTTGTGCTGGTCATTAATTTTCTGTGACGATCAATGACTGTTGAGGAAATTTTATCCCTTAATTCAACAGTTGGAAATTGTCCTGAGCTTTCTTCAAGATCGTTTTCATGAACCACGTGCAATATCAGATTTGAATAGGCCTTGTTGTCATCATGTCTATGCCTGAGCCAATCGGATGCTTTTACATGTATTTCAACATTACCCACTAAAAGGTCAC
>CAYOYI010000320.1:0-5148 GCA_964408105.1 uncultured Chitinophagaceae bacterium
AAATAGAGATCGTGCAATGGCCTGCTGCAGGCTGGCGGCAGCCAGACCCCGGCACTGGCAACGAAGGAGGAACAACGTCAGGAATCTTTGAATTCTGGTGGGATGGTGATATCTTTTATGGAAAGAACAATGCCGTAAAGGACCAGTACCTGCTTGGCTGGAGTAAGAATCCGGTTGAAGCAAGCCCGGGACACAGTTCAGAACAACAACGCATTTTACTATGGCACGCCAATTACCATCCTGACGGAGGACAGCTTTTCTTTCCCCTGGATGGAACTCCCTATGTCGTGCCGCTTGCGCTTCCGGGGGATGATGTGATGCCAGATGATTTCAAGGCGTTTTATTTCGATGGAACAAAAGGTCTTTACATTCATCCGAATATCTGGCACGAGGGCGTGTTCCCTTTAGCTGATCATGCGAAATTTTATGATGAGCAGGGAAAGGTTCATGCCCGAATCAGTTGCAATCTGGCGGAGGAATTTGGAGTCTTTCTGGAAGTTCCGCTGAAAAAACTGAGCTAAACAATTCAGGGTCTCCTGAAAAGGAAAAATGCGTACATCTAATAAAGTGACTAAACTTTTGTGTCACTGTCGAAAATTTTTACTTTTAACTCCACAAAAACCTGCAATATGAAAGCTGTTAAAATCATTATCATAGCACTTGTAGTAATTATCGCTATTCCCCTGGTAACTGCTTTATTCGTAAAAGGCGAGTATGCGGTTGAACGCGAAATCGTTATAAACAAACCAAAGCAAGAAGTTTTTGACTACATAAAATATCTCAAAAACCAGGACAACTATAGCAAGTGGGCAACAATGGATCCCGATATGAAAAAATCTTACCGGGGCACAGACGGCACCGTTGGATTTGTTTCCGCATGGGAAAGCGAAGTGGACTCAGTTGGGCGTGGTGAACAGGAGATAAAAAATATTTTGGAAGGTGAGCGCATTGATTTCGAACTGCGGTTTTTCGAACCTTGGGAATCAACCGAACCCGCTTACATGGCAACAGAAAGCGTCTCTGAGAACCAAACGAAAGTAAAATGGGGGTTCAGCGGTCACATGGCTTATCCGATGAACCTGTGGCTGCTATTCATGGATTTTGAAAAAATGATCGGAGACGATCTTGCAACAGGACTCGCCAATCTTAAGAAAGTGCTTGAAGCACAATAGCCCTTTCCGCTACCCTATCGCCCCAGCCTTAATATCATCCACTACTGCCGGATCAAGCAATGTGGAAGTGTCTCCTAAATTGGAAGTATCGCCTTCAGCAACCTTGCGCAAAATTCTACGCATGATCTTTCCTGAACGGGTTTTTGGCAGGCCTTTCACAAACTGAATTTTATCTGGCTTGGCGATAGGTCCAATGGTGTGAGAAACATACTCTTTAATCTCCTCACGCAGCTTATCAGCATCTTTCACTTCAATATTTGGAATAACGAAAGCATAAATACCATAACCCTTCACGGGATGAGGAAACCCAACAATTGCGGTTTCCAAAACATCGTTGTGTTCGTCAATGGCATCCTCTATTTCAGCTGTGCCAAGATTGTGGCCAGACACAATAATAATATCATCAGTACGGCCCGTAATGCGATAGTTGCCCTCCTCATCACGCCTGCAACCATCACCGGTAAAATATTTTTCTTTGAAAGCCGAGAAGTAAGTATCAAAGAAACGCTTGTGATTTCCCCAAATGCTTCGGGCTATTGATGGCCAGGGGAATTTAATACAGAGCCGGCCTTCGGCTTTTCCCTCTAATTCATTACCCTTTTCATCAACCAGACATGGCTGCACACCCGGAAGCGGCATTGTTGCAAATGAAGGCTTGAGTTTCGTTATACCCGCAAGCGGGGAAATAAGAATGCCTCCTGTTTCTGTTTGCCACCACGTGTCAACGATCGGACAACGTTCACGACCAACATTTTTATGATACCACTCCCATGCCTCTTCATTGATCGGCTCACCTACGGTGCCAAGTACTTTTAATGAACTCAGATCATGCCCGGTTACAAACTCCGTTCCGAAACCCATGAGCGAGCGAATGGCTGTCGGTGCGGTGTAAATAATGTTCACCTTGTGCTTATCCACTACATCCCAAAACCTTCCTGCATCAGGCCAGGTTGGAATTCCTTCGAACATCATCGTTGTTGCTCCAGCCAGCAGCGGCCCGTAAACGATGTAAGAATGTCCGGTCACCCACCCTATGTCCGCTGTGCACCAATAAATATCCTGCTCCTCGTATTGAAAAACATTGACAAAAGAATACCCGGCAAAGACCATATATCCTCCGCTGGAGTGCTGAATTCCTTTGGGCTTGCCGGTTGAGCCGGAAGTGTAGAGGATGAATAAGGTTTCCTCCGAATCCATTTCCTCAGGGTCGCACTGGACGGAAGCTTTTCTTAACTCATCATGCCACCAGACATCTCTTCCGTCCTTCATATTTATTTTCTGACCGGTGCGCTGAAGGACGATCACCTTCTTAACCGTATCACAACTCGCCAAAGCTTCGTCAGCAATATCCTTTAATTCAACTGTTTTAGCACCTCGGAATCCTCCATCTGCGGTGAGCACTACCGTTGCTGAAGCATCATTGATCCGATCACTCAATGAACGGGCAGAAAAACCTGCAAACACTACTGAATGAACAGCACCGATCCTTGCACATGCCAAAACCGCTATTGCAAGCTCAGGCACCATAGGAAGGTATATGCACACACGATCTCCTTTCTTCACACCGTTCAGCTTCAGCACATTGGCAAATTTGCAAACGAGCTCATGAAGCTGACGGTAAGAAAGCTTAATTACTTCTTCCTTTGGGTCATTCGGTTCCCAGAGAATCGCTATTTTATCACCCCTCTTAGATAAATGACGATCAAGGCAGTTTTCCGTAATGTTCAGTTTTCCGTTGAGGAACCACTTTATGCTAGGCTCGGTGAAATTCCATTGGAGTACCTTATCCCACTTTTTACGCCATGTAAAACTTTCGGCTATCCCTGCCCAAAATCCTTCCGGGTCAGATACGCTTTTTTTGTACTGTTGCTGATATTCTTCGAGTGATTTTATTCTTTGCATAATGGTTATTCTTTTGTCATTTAGATTGAACTGTTGGTTGTCATGGACGAATGAAAAACTCTAACCGAATTCCGTCAGGATCATTGAACCATATTTTTTCTTTTCCACTGTGCTTGTCTATATGAATCTGACTATTCCTGATCTCATGGCTGTTTAAGGTACGTTCTATTTCCCTTAAATCCTCCAGAGTTCTTACTCCGATAGCCAAATGCTCCAACCCGATTCTGTCAGCGTTAAATTTATCATCCTTCGGCATAACGCCATACGGAAGTCCGAAGAACAACTTTGTCTCTCCTATGTAGTACAAAATGGCATCATCGTCTTCCCGGTCAGCCTTGCCGAAGATTTTCGAGTAAAAACTTTTTGTTCTGTTAAGGTCGCTTATCGTTAATACAATGTGATCAACATAAAGCTTTTTTCTAATCCCGGCCGGTATCATTTCAGAGCGTTGACTCAAAATTTCCCCTAACATAATGATTTGAAAAATAAAGTCCAACCTGTTGATAAAGCGCGGGGCTGGTTTAGCATATTTATTTAGATTTGCGGCCATTCAGATTTTATGACGATTGGCCTCTTAAAAGAACCTCACGAAGAAAGACGCGTTGCTCTTTTACCGGAAGCTGTTCAGGCAATTGTGAAGATGAACGTGAAGGTTGTGGTTGAAAACAATGCCGGGGCTTCAGCATTTGCCAGTGATGAATCCTACGTAAAGTCCGGTGGTGAAGCGGCCAGCCGCGATGCGGTAATAAAAAACGCTGACCTTATCATCGGCATTAATCCTCCCGGCAAGAGTGACCTTGATTCCTTTCGCGAAGGCCAGGTTTGGATGAGCGTATTTCAGCCCTTGACGAATAAGCCTTTGGTAAAAGAGCTGCTTTCAAAAAAAGTCACTTCGTTCAGTCTTGATATTATTCCCAGGACCACCCGCGCCCAGGCTATGGACGTATTATCGTCAATGGCAACCGTTGCGGGATATAAAGCTGTGCTGCTTGCGGCCTCAACTTCGCCTCGGTTTTTTCCGATGTTCATGACTGCGGCAGGAAGCATTACTCCCTCAAAGGTTTTGATACTTGGGGCAGGCGTTGCAGGGCTGCAGGCCATTGCAACTTCAAGAAAGTTGGGCGCAGTGGTAGAGGCATTTGATGTTCGCGCAGCGGCTGAGGAGGAAGTGAAAAGCCTTGGGGCAAAATTTGTAAAGGTGGAAGGCGCCCGTGATGAAGCCACAGCCGGAGGATACGCAGTTGAGCAAACTGAAGAATTCAAACAAAAGCAAAAGCAACTGATCCACGAACACGCCAGCAAGTCAAACATTATTATCTGCACGGCTCAGATTCCGGGACGGAAAGCACCGGTGCTGATAACAAAAGAAACAGTTGCAGCAATGACTCCAGGCTCTGTAATTGTTGATCTTGCAGCCTCAACAGGCGGGAACTGTGAACTTACAAAGAACAATGAAACCGTGGTCCATAATGGCGTTACAATAATCGGTGATTCAAATCTACCATCCACGATGCCTTCGGATGCCAGCAAAATGTTCGGGAAGAATGTGATCAATTTTCTGAAGCTCATCGTTGACAAGGAAGGTAATCTGAACCTGAATTTTGAAGATGACATAGTGCAGGGTACCTGTGTAACGCATAATGGATATCTGGTCAGTGAACGGGTTAAAAAAAGTATGTTAGAAACTGTTTAACAAATGGAACAGGCCCTACAGCTATTTTACGAATATCGCGAGTTCATCTTCCTTATCATCCTGTCGATTTTTCTCGGGATAGAAGTCATCTCCAACGTTCCGGCAATTCTTCACACGCCTTTGATGTCAGGCGCCAATGCAATTCATGGAGTGGTAATTATAGGAGCCATAATAGTAATGGGACAGGCTGAACCGGATAATTATCTCGCGTTGGTCCTCGGATTTCTTGCCGTGATCCTTGGAACGCTTAATGTGGTGGGAGGTTTTGTGGTGACAGACCGAATGCTGGAAATGTTCAAGAAGAAAGAAAAAAAGAAATGAAGGTTTACGGTTTACAGTTTACGGTTTGCGGTTTACGGTTTGTAAACGATAGCCCTACCC
>CAYOYI010000321.1:0-5145 GCA_964408105.1 uncultured Chitinophagaceae bacterium
AGCAGTCATGTTGTATTTATCGAAACATGGCGATGGCTGAACCACACTTCGATAAACTCAGTGTGACAATCATGCTCTATCTGGCAAGCTAAGTTGTTGTTATGTCATCATTATTTGAATCAGGAATTTTTAAATTGGCTTCTTCAAGATGGAAGCAGTGCAATCATTCTTAAAAAAATTCTGGAAGCTTTTCATCTTATTTCTGATTCCCCTGCATATTGTGGCCATCACGTGGACAGCAATGCTCCCTGCTATGCCATTCTACGGCAGTTTCTCTGAAACTTCCTTCTATAAAAAAACAAATCACTACCTCAACTACTATCTTATCGGTACCTGTAGCAGCCAGCGCTGGGATCTCTTCACTTCGCTCTCCGATATTCATGCTTATGAAGTTTTCATCGAAGCCGAGGATACCGCAGGGAATAAATTAATATTCGACCCTATCATTCCGGGGTTGAAAAAATTCGAAACCGGTGAACTCAGGCATTTCACCTTTTTCCTCAGGATGGTTTTCGGGATGGAACAGTGGGTGGAGCCTTATATACAACGCTCCATGCAGGAAATCAGCGACAGCGGAACGCCCTTGAGACGGGCAAAACTTGTTATCATCCAAAAAAGAACAAGGTTTCTCGATGAGATCAGTAAAGATGGCGTCATCTACTACACCGATCCGCGTGAGTTTGGACCGTATGCTTACAAGTAAAAAAGCGTGAACTGAACATGGAACGCTTCGTGAGCAGATATATTAATTTCCTGTACACTCCGGTTGATTCTCGTATCTATTCACTTTTTAGGATGGCATTTTCGCTTGCAGTTTTTTTCAATCTGCTGAATCTAGGCGATTACAAAGCCAGCCTTTTTTCGAATAAGGGCATGATTGACATGGCTTTTGTGAAAAAGCTTTGCGCAGGTTGGCCATACTGGTCGGTCTTTCATCATTACAATTCGCCTGAGGCGGTTGAGATAATCTTTATACTGGTTTCGTTCGCAATAATTTTTTGCTTCATCGGACTGTTCACTCGATTTTCAATTTTGGCGGTCTATGCCTGGCAGGTGTCTCATATGTACGCTTTATTTCCGGTGATGAGCGGCTGGGATTCCGTGCTCACTTTATGCTCCTTCATCCTGCTGATCTCGCCAGCATCAGACGTCTGGAGTGTTGACGGCTGGATAAAGAAAAAACTTTTTAAAAAAGAGTTGGCTCTTACTGCTCCTGCTTATGGGCTGTACATGCTGCGTTATCAACTTTGCCTGATCTATTTGAGCACCGCTGCATTGAAACTTTATAATCACTGGTGGGTCAGCGGAGAACTCTACGGGTATTTTATGTTCTCCGCTTATTCAAGGTTTCAGTATATTTTCTTTGCTGAAAATTTGTGGCTTTCAAAAATCCTGACTTACGGGACGCTTGTGATAGAATTTACTGTTCCGCTGCTTTTGATCATTCGAAAAACAAGATGGCTTGGTTTTGTCTTCGGCATCAGCCTGCATCTGGGCATCATGTTCACTTCGAATCTTTTCGTTTTCTCCTTTGCGATGGTCATCCTTTATATCCCCTGGCTGGATAACCTCAACGTCACCGGCAGTTTGTTGAAAAGAAGAAACTCCTTCGTTTTATCTTCAGCTTAGAATGAGGATATTTGCCTTCCATAGAATGAAACAAAACCGACAGCCCTGCACGGTTGATGTTCATCAGTGAATCACAGTTGCTGCGACTTTCATGTTTGCTATTATTGATACGGAAACAACAGGAGGCAATCCGGTAAAGGACCGGCTGATGGAAATTGCCGTCATACTACATGACGGAGAAAAAGTGGTGGAAGAATTTTCATCGCTGGTGAATCCGGGAGTTCCCATCGCGCCATTTATCATTTCGCTTACGGGAATCACCAATGAGATGGTTGCTGATGCTCCCTCATTCAAGGACATTGCTGATACTGTAAAGCGGCTTACGGATAAAAGCATTTTTGTAGCCCACAATGCACGCTTCGACTACTCCATTCTGCGAAGGGAATTCAAACGAATGAATGAGAGATTTCAGCGCAAGCAGCTTTGTACAGTCACTCTCAGCCAGAAATTATTACCCGGAAAAAAATCGTACAGCCTCGGAAAGCTATGCCGTGAGATCGGGATACGAGTTGAGAAGCGGCATCGCGCGCTTGGTGATGCAAAGGCAACGGTTTCGCTGTTCCAAATGCTGCTTGAAAATGACCGGGAGCATATCATCAACAGTGTTTTTTCTGACGAGCTGGAAGGAGCAGAAATCCCGAAAAATCTTTCTCTTGAAACGGTGGATGACCTGCCGGAAGAAACGGGCCTTTACTATTTCCTTGATGACAAGCTAAATGTGGTTTATATCGGCAGAAGCCGTAACATCCGCAAGCGCGTGATTGACCAGGTCACCAAAGAGCTGGATAACGAATATGCTCCGCTGAAAGAACAAATTTTCGATGTGCAGTATGAACTTACCGGCAGCGAATTGGTGGCGCAGCTAATGGAGATGGAAGAAGTAAGAAAAAGTTCGCCACCTTTCAACTTCGCGAGGCGGAAAAAAGAATACCGTTATGGAATATTTGAAAGGATGGACGAGAACGGCTTCATCAATTTGAATATCGAAAGAATCAATGAACACCAGAGTCCGTTGTTGGAAACGGTTTCCTATGGGGCCAGCATGAAGATCATGAAGAAAATTGTTTCAGCGCATATGCTCGACCCGCGCCTGTGTGGATTGGAAAAGGCCGAAGGGTTTTTGAGTTTTTCTCCTGAGGTTTACAACAAAAGGGTGAATTCGATACTTCGAAGATACCGTTTCGAACACCCAAACTTCTTCATCATCAGCGAGGGCCGCTCGCACCACGACCAGTCGGTGATCTGGATAGAAAATAACTGCTATCGCGGGTTCGGTTATTTCGAGCCGGAAAGCATCGAGAGCGACCTGCAATCTCTGATGGATTGCGTGAAGCCAACCAAATCAACTCCCGAAGCCACACGCATCATCAGGAACTGGCTAAAGAAGAAGACCAGGGATGAAGTGATTAAGTATTGACTTTAGAGTTCTCTTAAAATTTCCGATACTTCGCCATCATCTCCACGGAGATAACATTTTGCTTGAGATGAGCCGTGTCACTACTGTAGCTGCCCTTGGTGGGGAAATAAACCTCGAGGACAGGTACGAAACTTGCTTCATCTTTATCAAACGCCTGCTTCAGCCCGGCCTCAAAACTGCATTTTAAATCTGAGCCTGTCTTGGTCAGGTTGCAGGTTTCCTCAAAGAAGAACAGCCAGCTATTTCTTGCCCGTGCGCTGATACCTGTAGTGGTTTCATCGAGCAACGCCACACGGCACTCATTCTTCACATGCTCATCCGGACAGACATGCTCCACAAAACTGCTCCATTGGAAAACTCTGTTTGTGCCTTCCATGTAGCTGTAATACAATCCTGTGGTGCTATCTACTATTGAACTTCCAAGAAGATACAAATCATAGGTCAGTCTTTCACCGCAGGGAGAATCATCGGTAAGATCGCAGGCTGAAAAACTGCCGATAATAAATGCAATTGCTAAAAGATATCTTTTCATAGGTAGGGGTTTTCCCGAAAAGCTAACACAAGTATTTTGAAAAATGGCAATAACTTGATGGATGCGGGACAAGGCATGTCCTTTTTTTCAGTCACTGAATTCCTGACAATAATCCCGGCAGAGTAATCGGTTACCTCAAAAAAACAAAGGATGAAACACCACCTTTCCTTTTGTATTGAACTCAACCGTTGGTGAAGGCACTTTGATCATGTTCAGCAGGTTCAGCAGCACTTTTACAATCGGTTTTTTTGTTTCGATCTTGGTGAAGTCAACGTCAAAGGATAGATATATCTGAGCATATCGATCAATATCCGTCCGGTCAACCTGGTCGGTGGCACAATCACAATAAGCAGTTGATTGCGGTGAAGCGCACCAACGGTTTTCAAATCCGCCATACAATCCGCCCGCACCATAACCGACAGCAACATTCAGCCACTTGGGGAAGCGCCTTTCTTTTTTCATGAACGAATAAATGTTTGCAGAAGCCCACACCGTGATTGCATTGTAATCCTTTATGAATAATTCCACCGGGGAATCGCCAAAAAGATAATCGGCCCTGCTCTTCAGGTCATCGGGATAATTTTGTGGAAGGCTTGACAGCTTAATGACTATGCGTTGCTCATGCCATGCAAATTCCTGCACCATCATGAGCACAACGCCACCGGCATTTGCCAGCAGATCCCATCCCGAAAATCCCCATTTGGTTGAAAAGGCATCAAGGATTTCTATTGATGACAAGAGTACCATGCTTGAAAGCCCCCCGGTGAAGATTGCTGCACGGTCCTTCATTCCCGTCCAACGATACATACCTGTGATCCAGCGGCTCATGAAATACGCGCCATACGCGTGGCCTGCTTTGTCCATGCCCATCCACTCCCTGCCGTCATCGAAAAAATGGAACGATGAACGCGGGATGTCTTTGTACCAATAGTAGCTCAGTCCGCCAAGCGCCCCCCCGTAGATTGCAAGTATCCCGCTGGTCACTCCCCAGAATCTTTTGTGGCTGAACGAAGGCGCCCGGTCACGGAAGCGCAAAGTATCCTGTTGCGAGTGCAGGCTGTCTAAAAGTGAAATGAGAAAAATTCCCGTGAGGAGGAGTGGCCTGAATTTCATTACAGGCAAATTAGCCAATAACCAAATCAGGGACAAGGATGAGTGGCTATGCCAGCAATGTGTCTCCCGCTTCTTTTAATAATTCCTTCACGCGCTTTTTTGTGGGGGCTTCGGCATAAACTCTGAGAACCGGCTCGGTGCCAGATGCGCGGATCATGATGGTCTCGTCTTCTCCGAAATAAAATTTATACCCGTCAATATCCTCCACCTTGGTGATCTTGCTATTGCCGAATGATTTGTATTTACCTGCTTTGCAATTTGCAATGATCTTGTTTTTTAATTCATCGGTGATGTGAAGGTCGTTGCGGTCGTAAGAAAATGGGCCAACTACAGAATACACTTCTTTGATGAGTTGAGTAAGCGACTTTCCTGATTTTGCGATAAGCTCGATGATCACCAGTCCGTCCCAGATGCCATCGCGCTCAGGGATGTGACCTTTCACTGCAATACCTCC
>CAYOYI010000322.1:0-1842 GCA_964408105.1 uncultured Chitinophagaceae bacterium
TGTGGCATATTACACTATGATATATGTGTGGCACGAATTAACTTGGATGTGTCTGAAACCATTTGACGGTTTATGGTTTCAGTATAAACAAGTTGGCGGCAAGGCTGACATAGGGTCTCACCATACTTAACATGTCAACATTTATTATCTGAAATAAACTCGCTGACAAAATTTATTTTTGATTCAGTATGAGTGAAACTTTTGTACGAAATAAGGAAACTACAACTGATTTAATAACTGCTGGAACCAAGGGAGAAAAACTTGAAGTTAATCAAGACTTCGACCTCAGCAAGCCCGAACAGTTTTACAGGCATCCTAATGGGGAGTTGTGGCTGGGTGACAGCGTTGCATGGCTGAACACGCTAAAAGCAAATTCAGTTGACCTTATTTTTGCCGACCCACCTTACAACATCAAAAAAGCAGACTGGGACAAATTTGAGACGCACGAAAAATACCTGGAGTGGAGTATGCAATGGATTGAACAGGCTGCAAAGGTTTTGAAACCCACCGGGACTCTATTTGTATGCGGATTCTCTGAGATTATTGCGGACTTTGTTTCTCCTTGCCTTAAACATTTCAAAGGCTTGCGCTGGATAGTGTGGCATTATAAGAACAAAGCGAATCTTGGCAGCGATTGGGGAAGGAGCCATGAAAGTATTTTGCATTTCCGAAAGACAAAGGATTTCACTTTCAATGTTGATGCTGTTCGGATTCCTTACGGAGAGCATACGCTGAAATATCCCACGCATCCGCAAGCAGAAACAAGCCAATACGGTAAGGGAAAGTCAAGCGAGCATGTTTGGGAGCCAAACCCCAATGGAGCAAAACCTAAAGACGTCTTGGAAATTCCAACTACCTGCAACGGGATGCATGAAAAAACCCCACATCCCACACAAAAACCTGAAGAACTGTTGCGTAAACTCATTTTGTCGTCCTCCAATGTCGGGGACTTGATTGTTGATCCTTTTGTAGGTTCGGGTACAACTGCCGTATGTGCTGAACAGCTGCAACGGAAATGGAAAGGGTGCGATACTTCTATTGAATATTTAGGATGGGCTGTTAACCGTTTAGAGTTAGTTGAAGAATGGAGTATTCAGAAATGGATTAAATACGATTTCGATAATTTGAAGCGGAGAAACTCTATTCGATGAACCTGATTGACATTCTTGAGTATGCAACGGATAAAGGACGCTTCAAAACATTAAACGGGTTCATTGATTTCTGCTCAAACTACCTCGCCTACATTGACAAAAACTTGCAGGCAAAGATTGTTTCCCAAAATGAAAACCACTATCAGTTTTTCCAATACGACCGCTGGGGCGAATACCAAATAACGCGGCCCATCAATTCAAAGCTGTTTTACACCAAAAGCAAATTTGAGAAGAAGAAAAAGTTATTTAGCAAGGCTCTGAAAAACGCTAAAGGAATAACTAAGAAAGACAAGGAAGTACGGGAGTCAATCAACCAGGTGGTCTATACCGTGCAACAATCAATCGGTGCTGCTTTAGATGCGCTGCCTCCCGGTAAATCAAACAAGGCAAGAAAAATAAACGGTGATTTATTCGAGCATTTTGTCCGGCTCATCATTCGGGAAATCGGAATTGAATGTAATTCGGGAGTAGTTCAAATTCCTGTGATTGTTAATGGGAAGAAGCTATTTAACATGAGCTATCAGCACGACTTGATTGTGAAGGAAAAAGATAAGTTGAAATTGCTTGGCACGATAAAGACATCAAGCAAAGACAGGCTTGACAAAATGTTCGTTGACAAATTTCTGTATAGCCGACTGACTGAAACCGCTATTCCTCACATTGCGATAATTCTGAACGATGTACAGCGCAA
>CAYOYI010000322.1:1852-5090 GCA_964408105.1 uncultured Chitinophagaceae bacterium
ATGCTACTTTCCTGCCCGGACATTTCAAAGGCTACACCGTTAAGCTAAATCCATTAGACGGAGTTTACTATTGCGATATTCGCCCGAGTATGCAGACAGAAGAAATTCTGAAAGACCATATCAGAACACTTGACTATTTGCTTTGCGAGGACATTTGGAAATTGATTTAGGGATTTTAAGAGGGATGTAAAGCCCTACCCCTTTTCCCTCGTCCTCATCTCCAGACGAGGATGTGCGAGCAGGGAGTTTTAAAACTGCCGGTTCCTTCATCCGCGTTGCAAACACGGACGAGTTAGGTTTTTAACAAAAGTAAGTACTGCGCTCCTTCGTGCTTCGCTACCAAACAGAGCCGCTGAAGAAAAGAGAACGGTACGCGCCACTTCAACTTACGATTTACGAATTACGAAATGGAAATCTTCAAGCCCTTAATTCGTCATTCGTAACTCTCAATTCGTAATTTCTTTTAACTACCTTCGGGCGCGATGCAGGATTGGGCAACAACGAAAAGTAATTTTTTCACGCGCACTGTGGTGCCGCTGTTCCTTGTGGCGGTATGTCCACCGTTTGCCATGCTGATGTGGTACACCAACGTGCACCTCGATGGGTCGTTCATGAGGCTGGGGGAGGAGGTGATGTCGCGGGGGCTGTTCACACTGATCTACGGGGTGTGGGCGCCTGTGTTTTTCGGCAGCGCCACGGCATGGAAGATGATCGGCATTTTTGCTGCGCTGCAGCTCGCGCTGATGCGCCTGCTGCCGGGGAAGAAGTATCACGGCACCATCACGGCAAACGGCAACGTGCCGGAGTATCGCGACAACGGGCTGGCATCATACATCATCACGTTCGCGCTGTATTTTTTCTGCTCGCTGTATCTCGGGCTGTTTTCACCGGGCATCATCTATCATCATTTCGGTGAGCTGCTGGGCGCGCTGAATTTCACTGCGCTGGTGTTTTGCCTGCTGCTGTATTTCAAGGGCAGGCTTGCGCCTTCATCGAGCGATCATTCGTCATCGGGCAATTTCGTTTTTGATTATTACTGGGGCACGGAGCTTTACCCGCGCATCCTCGGCTGGGACGTGAAGCAGTTCACGAACTGCCGCTTCGGGATGACGGGGTGGGCGCTCGCGGTGGTATCGTTTGCGTTTGCGCAAAAAGACATGTACGGTTCGGCTGATTGGTCCATCATCATTTCGGCTGCGCTGATATTTATTTATCTCTTCAAGTTCTTCATTTGGGAGAGCGGTTACATGAAATCTATGGACATCCAGGTTGACCGTGCTGGGTTTATGATCTGCTGGGGATGCCTGGTGTGGGTGCCTGCGGTATATACTTCTCCGGTGATGTTCATGGTGAAGCATCCGGTGGGGTTGGGATTGCCAATCGCTGCGGGAATCTTCATTTTCGGGATGATTGCAATATGGATGAATTACTGGGCTGACAGACAAAGGCAGGTTGTTCGCGCTACGAATGGCAACACAACAATCTGGGGTAAGAAACCGAAGCTCATTCAAGCAACATACACGACAGGCTCAGGTGAAACGAAAACGAATCTTTTGCTTGCATCGGGATTCTGGGGCGTGAGCCGTCATTTTCATTATGTGCCGGAATTGCTTGCAGCTTTTTCATGGAGCTGTGCCACAGGGTTCAGTTATCTGATGCCATTCTTTTATGTCATCTTCCTCACGATACTGCTCACGCACCGTGCCTTCCGCGATGATCAGAAGTGCAGGGTGAAGTACGGGAAGTATTGGGAGGAATACTGCAAGCTGGTGCCTTATAAGATCGTGCCCGGAGTGGTGTAGGGCTGGTTTCTTGTTTCTTGCCCCTCTTTCACTATTCCCCACAAGCGCAATCCTCATTCCAGTACCAATGCGTGTAGTCCAGCGCACGGATCTCATCAGCGATGAACATTCCGTACATGATGGTTGGGTTGCCCGGGGAAGATTTTGAAGTTGTAATGCTGCCTTGGTTCACATATAAATCGGCATAAACTTTCACGCCCCTGCCGATGGAAACATTTGATTCAACAAACACTTTTACTTCATTAGTGTCAGGATTGAATGTAGTGCCATTGTTCAGCACCATATAAGTTGAGATGTGCATCTCGGTGCAATCTGCAAGCTTCACGGTTGAGTTTGCATTCACTACAAGCGTTTTGATAAATAGATTCGGTTGCGTGAAAGTAACGGTGCAATTCTTTCCGATGCTGATGTAGTTATATATGGAATCGCTGAGCGTGATGGTGGTGCCGATCGGGATGTTGGCGCTGGTAAGGCCATGATGAGGATTTGGTTCAAAAGCGGGAAGGTTGACTGTTGCGGGAGAATTGATAGTTTGTGTTGCCGTGCTTCCTCCTGAAAGTGAAATGGCTGTTCCTGCAACAAAGGTTGACGGAGAGGTTACCGTTGTTGCGGAATTAAGATTGATCTCTCCTGTCGTGCTCACCACGCCCGCTCCACCACTGAAGATAGTGTTGCGGTAAAGCTGAATCTTGTCTGTGGCAACAATCATGTAGGTTGAAAGTAATTCATGGATTAGTGAAGTAAGATGGCTTGCAGTTGCAATGCAATTATTTATGTCGGAAACAGTGAGGCCATAGTTTGTGGCGGGTATTGCAGTGATAGTTTGTGAGGTGTCACTGTTTGACCATAGATAGGTTGCGGGAACAGAAGGTGTTGCCGTTAGAATCAATGTTGCATCCTGACAATAGAGAGGACGTTCGGTTTCCTCAATGCTTACCTCAATAACATTTTCGTGTTCGCATTGCTGGTCAACACATTGATCTGAAGTACAGATATCGTTGTCATCGCAATCACCACCTGGCACTACTACATTTTCGCATTGACATGTCGCAGGGTTGTATGAGTCAAGTGTATTGCAATCATTGTCATTGCAATCGGGTAGGGGAATTGTATCGTACTGACAAACGCAATTCAAAGAATCGTAAGAATCAATGGTGCTGCAGTTTCCATCATCACAGGTTGGAATTGTAATAGCATCATGCACACAGACGCAATTGAGCGTATCGTAGTAATCACTGGTAATACAAGTCAGGTCATCGCAATCAGGCACAGCGATGGTATCGTGCACACAAACACAATTTAGAGAGTCATAAGTATCATTGGTAATGCAGAAACCATCATCGCAACCTGGAATAGAAATGGTATCATGCACACAGACGCAGTTGAGCGAATCGTAATAATCATTAGTAATGCAGATCAGGTCATTGCAATCAGGA
>CAYOYI010000323.1:0-5085 GCA_964408105.1 uncultured Chitinophagaceae bacterium
ATAAGTCAATCCGTTTTGTGCAGCATATCCCATTCCTGTCTTTATCCGATGCAGCCGCAGCCCGTCAAGCCATTGTAGTTTCCGGGAATAAGGCCGCAGAAAACGACTTGAAGGAATGTGGTAGGGCAATCTGCTTGCCATATACTCATCTGAATAGCAATTGTGTCCCGAGATGTTTATATAAGCATCGGATAATCGTAATGCACGCCTCAACCGGTTTTCATCTTCCCCATTTCTCGCATCGTATAACCAAGAGTGCTCATTGCTTCGGATACAAGCTATTCCCTGCTCCCGGCAAACTTCAAGGTATTCATCGTTGAATTGATTTCTCGGAAACACTAATGAGGCGAGCTTTATCCCAAGCTTTTCGGCCGCACGTTGTGAAGCTTTCAGGTCTTCCCGGAAATCATCAACGGTCTGTCCCCGCTCAAGACAATAGTAATGTGAAAACGTATGTGCGCCTATCTCATGATTGGGATGCTTCAGGATGGTCTGTACCAAATGTCCACCGTAATGATAAGGATCAGATGCAAAATCTTCACCAATGGTGTCAAGATAACCCAAATATGGCGATAGGCGGGTATTTGAATAAGCTGGTTTTCTTGCGGGTAAATTCTCCAACAGCTCTTTCTTGTTATTGAAAAATAGAAAACCAACGGTGGCAAATGTGGCATGGATGCCGTACTCATCAAAACACTCCAGAAGCCTGGGGATCACCTCATGAACTTTCTTGACATTCTCTCCGTAACCTTTTTATCTCTTGAACCCCAAAAAAGCTCAAAATCAAGAGAGATGACAAATTTGCCATGATCGTTCATTGATGCTGACTAACCTTGTAAAATTAATGTGAATTAGCTCCCTGCCTGTTGACGTAATCCAAGTAAACTATCATAAAGATCAGTCATATCACCCACAAGCCTGTTGAAGCTGAATTGACGATTAACAAATTCGCACCCCCCTTTACCGAAAGTATCGAGCAGGCCATCTGTCTCTAAAAGCTGTAAAAGATTGGTGGCAAATTTTTCAACATCATTATTGGGCGAGAGCAACGCAGTTTTTCCCGGGATTACCACATCTTCAATTCCTCCAACTGCCGTACTTACAATTGCTTTGTTTGCAGCCTGAGCCTCAATAAGGCTCACGGGGGTACCTTCATTAAACGAGGTCAACGCTACTATGTCCAAACCAGCCATCGCCTCGTCAATATTTTGAATCCAGGAAGTGAAGATCAGCGGCTTGCCGCTCAACTTATCAGAAAAGTCAAATGGAATCCCTAGTTGTGTCGCTTGAGCCTGAATTTTTTCTACCTCCTCGCCTCCGCCTATGATGAACGCCTTAATTCTCTTTGTTGTAGTATCCAGTACTTTCTTTAACGCTTTGATAAACAGTGCATGGTTTTTTACCGGTACCAGCCTCCCAATGATCCCAATTGCTATTTCATCATCCTTTACCTGAAACCTGGCTCTAAAATTTTTTCGTTTTGTCCCATAACCCGTTTGAAACCTTTCAAGGTCGAAACCAAGCGGTATGACTGATATTTTACTCTCATGGCAGATTTTGAATATTTCCGATAGCTCGCGTTTTTGAAGATTACTAATCGCTATAATTCTGTCGCTCAGCCCGGCAAGGTATCGCTCAATTTGTATAAATGCTTTGGTCTTCACGGGATTGAAATATGAGTGAAACACATGTCCATGAAAAGTATGAACAACCACCTTTACATTACATTGATGTGCGGCAATACGGCCCAAAGCTCCTGCCTTAGCCGCATGTGTGTGAACTATATCCGGTTTGAAGTCACGGATGATTTTCTTTATCCTCAAAAAGGCCCGGAAGTCATTCAGCGGATTGATTGAACGGTACATTCCTGAAATGTAAACCGGAGTCACCCCCAACTTCTGCAGAATGAACTCAGAACTGGCTTCAGTTTCGTCCCTCATGCCAGCCAATAGTACCGTTTCATATCGACTATCTAAATATTTGGTGAGATAAGCGGCATTATAAGTTGGCCCTCCAAGGTTCAGGCGATTAATAATTCTAAGTACTCTTGGCATCAGGCGTCAATTCATATACTTCTTCCACCAATACTGAAACACAATTAGCGCCCATGCCTGAAATTGGGTTTCCCCATAACCGGAAGAAAAAATATTCCCTCGTAACGATTCAACAGATTGAGGATTGAAAATTCCCTGTTCTCTGATAGTCTTTTCATTCATCAGGTCATCGTTTATCATTGAGCTAAGTTCGTTCCTGAACCACTTCATCATCGGCACCTCAAATCCTTTTTTCTTTCGCTTATAAAGCTCCGGAGGAAGGATATCCTTAAACGTGTCCTTCAAAATTCTCTTTCTAAAACCTTTATACAATTTAAAATCAGCAGGAAGCGAAAAGACGAAATTCACCACTTCATGATCAAGGAATGGAACTCTGACTTCCAGGCTATTCGCCATGGACATAAGGTCAACTTTCGTCAACATGTCGTTAGGCAAGATGAGATGCATATCGGTGTAAAGTGTGTCGTTTATGGTTCCTTCTTTTTTGTGATAGGTGAGTAACATCTTCTTCCTCGTTATATATTCTGATGTATTTTCTACCGGTTCATCAAATACATTCAGCATCTGTGATGCCTCCTGCTCACTCATGAACTCACACCACCGCCAGTATCTTTCCTTTTCACCCACTTTCAAGCCTTCAGCATATCTATGAAGCTGCCGTGCCAGGTTACCTGCGGCATTATTCCTGGTGCGGGGCAAGAGTCTGAACCACGAAGAATTTAAGCGAACCAAGCTGTTCATAAAACCACTATGAACAGCTCGATATTCAGCCATGTGCTTATTGTAGCCAGCAAAAAGCTCATCCGCTCCGTCACCCGATAATGCTACTGTCACTTTTGATCGGGTGTGCTTGCTTAAAATGTAAACTGCCACTGCAGAAGGATCAGCGAAAGGTTCATCAATGTAGTTCAGTATATCAAAAAGATGTTCGTACAAATCCTTATTGGAGAGGGAGAAAACCGTGTGTTGAGTATTGAATTTTTTAGCAACCAATTCGGCATAGCTGGTTTCATCGAAAAACGGCTCGTCCTTATAACCAATGGAGAAAGTATTCAGCTTGTCGGTAAATTGTGACGCCAAAGAAACAATAACAGAAGAATCAATACCTCCGCTGAGGAATGCACCCAACGGCACGTCTGAGATCATACGTTTTCTTACAGACTCGCGCAGATGAGCTCTTAATGATTCTTTAGCCTGCTCATAATCAGGCTGGCCATTCTTTGAACCAGGATTGTAAGTGATGCTGAAAAATCTTTTTATACTTATTCTGCCGTCCGGAGTAATAGTCATATAGTGGCCAGGAAGAAGTTTTTTGACGTGCTTAAAAACCGATGATGGCGCTGGAATATAATTGAGCTGAAAATAAAGGTAAAGAGACGTGTTGTCCAGTTCTTTTTTTACAGGAAATGACATAATAGCCTTCATCTCTGAGGCAAAAATTATATTGTCATCATCCTGATAAAATAATAGTGGCTTGATGCCAATCCTGTCACGGGCGATGAAAATAGTTTCAAGCTGATTATCATAGACGGCAAAAGCAAAAAATCCGTTCAGCAGGTCAAGGCATTTTTCTTTGTAAAGAATGTATAGATTAAGCAATACTTCAGTGTCAGAATGAGAATTCAACTTTATACCCCTTTCCTCCAATTCCGTCCGAAGTTCTTTGTGATTATATATCTCCCCATTGAAAATGATGACGTAACGGCCTGATGAATCAATCATTGGCTGTGAGCCGGCATCAGAGACGTCTATGATAGATAAGCGGGTATGCCCAAGAGCAACCCGGTTATGTAAATATTTTCCTTGCTTATCAGGACCTCTTTTTGAAAGGCTTTTAAGCGCTGACTCCAAATAAGGCTCCAAATTTCTGGCCGGTCCGGCAATCGAATGCACCCCTACTATCCCACACATGTATCAGTACTATGCTTTTTATAACTTTAAATGCCAAGATAGCAAAATGGAAACAAGTGATTTTTATATCGCCCCCATTTACGCATTGCTCATATATGCCATAGCTGTATTTATTCGAAATAAGCTCTACGATGGAAGTCCGCTAAAAAAATACTTTTTGCCGGGTCTCACGGTAAAACTGATTGGCGCCTTCTTTATAGGCATCGTTTACTACTATTACTACGGTGACGGGGATACCGTTCATTACTTTGACCGCGTGAAGTTACTTAACGGTGTCAGCCAAAATGACTTCGGGAGATTTTGGAGAATTGTGTTAGCAAATACCAGCAACTATGCACCTGATCTTAAGTTCAACCTATATTCACTAAGGGCCTGGGATACCAGTCAGTTCCTGGTAGTAAGATTTGGCGGTGTATTTTCATTATTTACGTTTTGCAACTATTCGGCTATCGGATTAATATTCGCAGCACTTTCCTTTTCCGGGGTATGGGTTCTGTTTTTAACTTTTTATGACTTGAGTCCAAAGCTTATGAAGGAATTCGCAATTGCATGTTTATTCGTTCCTTCCGTTTTTTTCTGGGGATCCGGACTATTAAAGGATACCATCTCGATTGGATTCATGGGATGGCTTACTTATTCCACTTATATGGTTTTCATAAAAAGAAAACAGCTTGTCATTAACATCGCGATTTTGCTGGTTTCACTTCAAATGATTTACATAATCAAGGCTTACATTATCATGGCCTATATTCCAGCGCTGCTGTTCTGGATATTTTTTAAATATCGCTCCAGGATCAAAAATGATTTTATCAGAAAATCTTTAACACCGCTTATTATAGCGGTCAGTTTCGCATCGGCATATTTTTCCATTACCGGAGTAGGAGGAAGATGGTCAACAGAGAATATAGAAAAACGTGCCCAGGATATGCAATGGTGGCATACTAAAGTTGTGGAGCTTTACGGTTCAAGTGGCGGAGGTTCATATTATCATATCGGATCCGGAGATTTTTCACTGGGAAATATTGTCAGAAGCTTCCCGCTGGCGGTAAACGTTACTTTGTTCAGACCTTATTTATGGGAAGCACGAAACCCGGTGATGATCCTATCCGCAATTGAAAGC
>CAYOYI010000324.1:0-5067 GCA_964408105.1 uncultured Chitinophagaceae bacterium
CATTGTATCCATTTTGATCGGTCAATTCCAGCAAATAAATTCCCGGGGATAAATCGGAAAGTGAATGGCTTCCTGAGATTGATCCGCTGCTTATAATTTGCTCACCGTCATTTATTATAGTGTAATTCCAAATTTTTTCACCAGGCTGGATGAAGTTAACCGTGCCATCAGCGCCTGCACAGGTTTCGTTGGTAGTTGAAATTTCCAATGCAGGATTCAGATGCAAACAGAACCTTTCGATGTTGGTTCCTTCGGCTGAAGTAAAAGTATAAATCGGATTTACTCTAAGATTTTGGAATATTCCAAACTGGCGATCTTCCAGAATCAACGCAACCGTTTCGTCAAAACCTTCCAGCGTTTTCAAACTTAAAGAATGTGTTCCTGCCGTTGCTACATCAAGGCCTAAAGCAATTTCCTTATCATCAAACAATGGCGGAAATGCCTGAATAGCGTAGTCATCACCACCAAGCTTTGAATACAAAGAAACATAAGGATTTCCCTTCAGCTTTTTAGCATCATACATCAAATCTGCGGTGTCGGTGGCATCATCAATGAATGCGATCAGTGTTTCATTATAAGCGCTGTCAGAATTGATGACGCTGATCCAAAAACGATCCATGCCACCCTGGCGGAAGAAAACATCATTTGAGGTTGATCTCATCGTGTTCAAAAATTGCACGTTGGCCGTACCATTGCTGCTCTTCTCGACAAAGAAACTCTGACCGGAGGCAATGTGCCCTCCAAAACTTTTCCCACTGTTTGGTCCGGTAGCTCCGGCCCCACTCCACACGGCATAATCCTGGCCCATGCCCCAGTTTGAACCTGTGCCACCCGTAGCATCATCATCCCAGAAATATAAGACACCTGCTATTACACCACTATTTGCCGAAACGAAAGCGCTTGCGCTGATGGAACTTGGAAAAGGATTCCCAACCAGGTTATAAGGCACGCCATTTGAAACACCATCGTTCTTCTCTACCGCTATATATATCGGAGTACCGGTTGGCGCATTGTTTAAGGTGCCGCTGAACGATACCGTTCCCCCACCGGTGGAAACATATCCCTTACCCGGGGTCATTGGACCTGATGCTGTAATCCAGCCTTTCAGCCAGCCGCTCAATGTCAAATCCTGTGCACTCGATGGCTTATAATAGTAAAGATTGCTGCCTAACACACCTACATCAGCGCTGGCAACCGGAGAACTCCAATAGTTGTATCTTAAATTATTTGAATGACCAGTCCTTTTCACGGTCACCGAGCCGCTTATCGTTCCACTTCCTCCGGTAGTATTGAGTCCGTGTAAAACTGAACCACCGGAAGAGATGGTAAGATTCCCATTGGTAGTAAGCGTGCTACCGGATTGAACCGAAAGGATGCCGTTGATTGAAACTGCTTTGTTTAAAGTCACGGCACTATTGTTGGTGATGTCAAGATCATTAAAAGTTGTAGTGCCGGATCCATTGATACTTTGTGACGATCCATCCAGCGTGAACTTACTTTTTCCTGCAGTAAGTGTGCCGCTGATATAAAGCCTCCCGCTGACATTCACGTCAGACGAAACCAGTCCTACGGTAGCAATGCTCAAAGTTCCGTCAATAGTGAGATCACCGTTCACATCGAGATCATAAGAAGGATCTGTGAGCGAAACGGAGCCTCCCGCCTCGATATTCAGCGCTCCCGCAACCGGTGCTGCCGTATAGGTATCGGGATAGCGCGGCATGCCTCCGGGGATGTATGCTGAACTTGTTGATATCGGAACCGCCTTGGTCCAATTGCCTGCAATGTTCCATGTGGTGCTTACTGCACCCGTCCAGGAGTTGCAGAAACCGTTTACTGACCCTGGTGTGTTTTCTGCCTCTTTTGAAGATGCGGTTCCCATAAACCCTGACAATCCGCAGCCATCCTCATCATTCCGTTTCCAGTCGGTTGCGTTATTAGTATCTGTTCCATTTGGAATTCTGGAAGCACCGGAAACATTGGTAAGAAGCCCGTCAAAGTTCGGGGTTAAAATAGTTGTAGAATATACCTTGTCCGATGTGCTGTGCCGGAAGGCAACGTCATCAGTGATGTTGTTCCATGGCGTAACATCCAGCACACCATTATCATCCGTGTCAAGGTCCTGTGAAAGTGAACCGGTAAACGCCTGCACCAACAGAATGGTAATGCTTCCGTTCTCAACGGAATTGGTTGCCAGATAATTTGTCCACCAATATCCATTCGCATCGGTTGTACCAACTGTAATAACATTGTCAATCACACCGACATTCCCGGCATCACCTTCCAAAACGATCAGTGTCAAAGCGGAATAATTTGTGCTTGGATCTCCATAAAGCTCAATGAACTCATGATCATCAGTTCCAACATGTGCTGCCAATATTTCATTTATTATTACACCTGCTATCGCACCGCCTCCCGTAAACTCATCCGCTCCAATATCCGGAGACGAGCCATCGCGTGTATCGCCATCATAGTCTATTGTCACTCCTGTGCCAGTTACGGCAGCGCCATCAATGCTGGCACCATTTACAGGACCGCCCGGATCAAGATGCAGATTTACCGATGAGGAATTTCCGGTTGCATTCTGGTATTCGGGCGTCACCTTTAAACTATTTTCGTCAAGACTGGATGCGGTATTCCAGGCTGAAACTGAATTATAATCTGATGAGCTATAAGAACCCATCTGCCCTCCTGTTCCAGTCGCCTGCAACACGTTGTAATCGCTTGAAATATTAGTGTTGGAGGGAAGAATTATCGCGTAGTGCGTTCCGCCTCCTGCGCTATTGGAGCGTGCATTGTGGAAAATATTGTTTGCTATGTTTTCTGAACTTGATGCAGAAACTGCTTTTTGAAATGCCGCTGTATTCGCAGAGCCGCCCACCCCGCTGCCACCTATATAAATTGTATTGTAATAAACATTATTCCCATTCGCTTCATTCAGCAAAATTCCCCTGATGTCGTATCCTCCGGTAATGCTGCTGCCTGCCGCATTAACCCCCAGGCGGATCAAATTGTTTTCGTAGCTGCATACATCAAAACCGTCAATGCCATAAATCTTTGCAGTTCCGCTTGTGGTTGCAGAAAGGCTGTGAATGAAGTTCCTTGAAATCTTATTAGTAGTTGAGAGAGTTCCCTCTGTGTAAATACCGGTTACCTGCACATTGGCGCTTGAATTAGAATTAGAAAGTGAATGGATCACATTCCGGGAGCACGTTTGATTATTAATGGAAAAGTCCATAGCGATTCCGATCACGGAAGCAGATAGCCCGCTTCCAGCATTTCCGCTGCTGGTTGAAAGATTTCTGATTATGTTTGAGCTTATGGTATTAGTTGCCGCGTTGAACATGGTAATCCCGATGATCTGGCCGTTGCTGTTTGTTCCGGCATAATTATTATTAAGATTAGCGATCGTGTTGTTCGAAATTGTCCATGAGCCGCAGCCGCTGCACGCGCCCACGTCAATGCCAACAACCTTCTGTCCGCTTGCGCTGGTGCTGGCCGTGTTAGCATTAATACTGTTGCCCGTGCTTGCGCTTCCAATAGTATTATTTGAAATAGCGCTCATGTCATCACTCACCGATATGGCAAAAAAACTGTGCGATATAGAAGTGGATGATCCTGTGGTCGTGATAGAGCCAATGGTATTGTAATTGATCGTTCCTCCGGTTGGAGGACTGCTTACATGAATTCCGAAGCTGTAGAGATTGTCCGTTGTCGTATTAATGGTGATAGCATCGGTTCCTGTTCCTGAGCCTACCGTATTTCCGGTTCCTGAAGTGCTTCCAATATTTGTCAATCCGTCTTCTGCATAAATTACAACGAAAGCCGCACCCGGCAAAGAGGTGGACGAATTGGAGGAGCACGTCCAATTTATATTTGTGATCGTATTATTGGAAATGTTACTGGCAGTTCCGTTATCATCAGCATCTAAAAATATTCCGCGGAATTTGTTGTTGACCGCACCCGCATTGGCCCATGCAGTTCCTCCAGCGCTGGTTGTGCTGCCTCCAATATAGTTACCGGTGATCTGAAAATTATCCCCGTTAACGCCCGGAGAAATATTGATCGCAAAAGTTGTATTGGCCCCTGTGCCCGTGCGCGTTCCGGTTTGATAGAAATGATTGCCTGAAACCGTCCAGTCAGTACTATAGCTTTCGGCTAAAATTCCGCATGAAGTGCTATTGGCGATAAAGAAATCGCGGATGATGCAATTGCTTATTGTAATATCCCTGTTTGCCTTCAAAGCGCTCGTCCCGTTGGAATAAATTCCATTAGTATAAGTGCCTGAATTGGGATATATCTCGCAGTTGTTAATGGTATTGTCCCGATTTCCGTTTGAGCCGGTTGTTCCGGCAAATTCAAGAATGCCATCAGAGGTAGATGTATTTACTCCTTCCAGTTCAACCTGATCAATTGTATTATTCTGAGCGTCATTTACAAAGCGCATTGCGCTGCCGGAAGTAGAAGTATTGATGATGGTCATTCTTCTTGCAGTGCCCGATCCACCGGCTTTGCCGGAAAAGATCAAATAATCAGCGCCATCAAGGTCAATGGTTTGTGCAGAGGAACTGGTGATGGTTGCATCCGAAGCTGCTTTAGGCCGGAACGTAATGGTATTGGTAGAAGAGGTGCCAGTGATCTGCCCTATTGCTACATTCTCGCTATAGGTGCCATTGTGAAATTCAAAAACAATAGCACCTAAAATACCCGGACCGTTAAACTTGGTGGCATCATCACTCCTTGTTCCGGAAACGAGATCGGATATGGCATCTGCAAATGATAGATATTCAGTACAACTTGCTACGCCACCCGAACTGGCTTTACGAATTGTATAAGTTCCAGCTGAAAAACCTGAGCAGCTCGAGGAATTACCCGAGACAGCGAAATTTTTTGTGGTGGCTCCTGTGCTGGCATTGGTAATATTGCCCGTATGTGACGTACTTGCTGACGCAGGATTGTAGCGAACTTGTATTGTTTTTGTGGCCACGGTTCCTCCGCTTGGTGTGAACGAAACGCTGCTGCCATAGCTTCCAACCCCATTTTCTCTGACTTCAAAATGAGTTGGAGCGG
>CAYOYI010000325.1:0-5040 GCA_964408105.1 uncultured Chitinophagaceae bacterium
CGCAGATCACTGTTCCTTTATATTGTTCGAGGTGATGCTCAAGCCACGCCACCGACTCGGCGTCGAGGTGGTTGGTAGGCTCGTCAAGCAGCAGGATATCGGGTTCTTGCAACAGCAAGCGGCACAGCGCCACCCTGCGTTTCTCGCCACCGCTAAGGTTTTTGATCGGGGCATCTGCATCGGGACATTGCAGCGCATCCATCGCACGGTGCAGCACGTTGTCAATCTCCCAAGCGTTGGCAGCGTCAATCTTGTCCTGCAGCACGCCCATACGCTCCATCAGCTTGTCCTGGTCGGCCTTGGGGTCGCTGAACTGCTCGGTGATCTTGTTGTATTCATCGAGCATGTCGAGTATCTCCTTCTTGCCCTCGCGCACCACGTCTATCACGGTCTTCGTGTTGTCGAGCTTGGGTTCCTGCTCCAGCATTCCAACAGTATAATCACGGCTCTTCTCGATCTTGCCCTGGTAGTTGTCGTCAATCCCCGCGATGATCTTCATGAGCGTTGACTTCCCGGAGCCGTTCATCCCGATGATGCCGATCTTGGCGCCATAGAAAAACGAGAGGTAAATATCTTTCAGTATCTGCCTGCTGGGCGGCACCGTCTTGCTGACACCCAGCATGGAGAAGATGATTTCTTGTGACATGGTTTTTTGAAATTGGAGTGCGAAGATAAGAAGATAAGTTGCGAGTTGGGTCTCAACCTGCACGTGAAACAAACTCAACATCTCTCCGTAAACTTACTCAAGCATTCCCGCTCTACCTTTCCGGCTTCTATCATCATACTTTAACTACCATCTTGTGAATTTCTGATCATTCTAAGAAAGCATGTGTTTGATTTTAAATCGTTAAAGCCATTGCTTATGTACAGATCATGTTTTATCTCAGTATTGGTCGTCCAAAGTTTAATAACCCTTGCGCAAAGACCTTCCGCGGAAGGCGTTGCCAGTGTCACTACTGACAGAAGTGGCGTCACTATAGAAACCCAGGTAATCATCGAGCAGGAAGGTGACAACGCCAAGATCACTTTCTGGCAGGAAACGGAGAACGGTTTTATTTTCCGTAAAGTGAACTGGACTCAGGGTGTTGTGCTGAAACTCGATAACGGGCAGGCGGTCAGACTGAGCCAAATCCACGCGAACGGACAGATACTTCAAAAAGGAGGGTATTCGGAAGGGTATTTTGTTCCTGACCTCTACCAGCGCTACACTTCATTTTTGCTATCACCTTCAGATTGTAAAAAACTCAAGGAACATAACATTGTTCAGGTCTCCTACCAGTTGAATGACAACTTCGATCACAAGATACATCATGTGCCGATTGACGATTCGGAGGAAATCGTAAGAAGCCAGTTGGTGGCATTTGAAAAGTAAGCTGCGCGGAATTGCCAGGCTTCACTTTAAAAATTTATAGCTCCTTCCAGTCAGACTGATAGCATTATCCTATTTTTAAGCCCTACACCTAAATCACCCTCTAATCAATGACTTCATATCGGTTCTTTGCAGGAATTTGTCTTTTCTTTTCAACCTTTACCGGATATGGAAACAACCCTGATTATGAGCAACGCAGAACGGATTACATCAACACAGCTCTTGCAAACTTTGTAGGCGATGCCATTACATTGCAGGCATATAAAGGAGTTCAGGTTGACAGCGCTGCATTGGCGTCTGCACTTGCAGTCATCCCATGGGGCACGACAAGCGACTTTACAATTGTAAAACTGGTGAGGGTTTTGTTTCTGACCAATGGCGAATATGACAACCAGGTATTGCCGGTGCTGAATTCCGTTCCCTATTGGCTTACGAAAAGTGATACCGTAAGAAATTATTGGTCAGAGAATCACATGATCATGTGGATGTCGTCTGACTGGCTGCTGCATGAAAAGTACGGAAGGACTATTGACGGCACACTTCATCAACGGCTGCTGCATTATTTGGAATTAAAAATACAATATGGCTTTTACGAATTTTTCTCTTCCACCTATGCTCCATATTCCTTGAGCGGATTGCTGAATCTTGCCGATTTCTCGCAGGATGCGCAGATCCAAATGCTTGCAACGCAGGCAGCACAACGCCTGCTAAGGGATATGCTAATGATGACCAACGATCAGGGGGTCTTTTTTCCGGTTGCGGGAAGAAATTATCCCGGCCGCTATACAAGTGCCTACGGTCAAAACCATAACCATCTTATTTATTTACTTACAGGATTTGGGCAGGCTCCTTCCGTGGCTTCACATGCTGGCGGATTTTTGGCAAGCTCAACACTACAGATTGACACCATAGTTTCTACCTGGACGGCTGAGCTAGATACCATATATAACATTGGACATTCATTGAATAGCGGGTTTGTGATTAACGGCAACATGTCACAGCTTGATAGAATCATTTTTCAATGGAGTTCTGGCGCATATTTCCATCCTGATGTAGTACTGGAAACGGCACAACTGCTGGTTGATTCAAACCTCTGGCATCATGTTGACTTTGAATTGTTACGTCCCTTGTCTTTTATTTCTCCCCAGAGTTTTCCGGCATTTTCAGAGAGCTTAGGCGCCCTTTCCAGGAGTTCGGTTATCAGCGGCCAGGATGTTGCAATTTTCAAGCATCATTCAGTCGTATTGTCATCCGTGATTGATTTCTGGAAAGGGAAAGTGGGTTTCCAGCAACACCCTTGTGTTGCTAATATCGGTAACACTGCGGTTTATACCGCATCCGGAGCTGTGAAGGCAAACTGGAATAATCGGGATCCGAACAACGCGAACGTGCATTTACCTTATGTACAGCAGCAAAAAAATGTGGCTTTGCTGATGTACCGGCCAGAGCCGATCAACCCGCTGCTTGGCAATATGTTTTCAAATAAAGATGTTGCCTTGCATTGGAAGGATGGTGATTTTGATGAAGTTGCAGAAGACAGCCTGTGGCTGCTGGGACGACAGGCTGAAAATTATGTGGCAGTTAGAAGAAGCTGCATCGGTGAAATAAATGCAGTGAGGGCTTGTGAAACCACCGGAGGACAAACATGGGTGATCGTTGTCGGTGATTCAGGAATGTATGGCAGCTTCAGCAATTTTCAAAACGTGATTCATCAATCGCAGTTCACTGAGGAATGGTATATTGATTCAACAGCTTCTATTTACTACGCAAAGATTGAAGTAGATTCAATTACTATTGAATACGCTTGGGTTGTAGAAGAAACAGAAACAGGAATAGTAAACGTTGAGGGCGACAAATCAATCAACATCTTTCCGAATCCGGCAAATGACAGGATAACTATTAATCTGAAGTCCATTGCAAATCGGAATCTAACCATAAGCGTAAGAAACGTTCTGGGACAAGAGGTATATTATGAAAGGCTTCAAAACACGACTGCTGATTTCAAAAGCATCAGCACTGAAAATTGGAGTGATGGCCTTTACTTAGTGGTAATAGAAACTCCGGAAAATCGATTTGTAAGAAAACTAATAAAGAAAAGATCGTAACCTAAGGATTCAAATCCCCTGTTTCCGTTTTCTCGTTTTATTTTTTACCTTTCATTTTCCTAAATCAAACTGCACCTATGGAAACCACAACTGCTCCCCCTCAAACCGAAGTCACTCCATCACGAATCATGGAAACCGGAATGGCATTCTGGTCATCAAAAGTTTTGTTGTCAGCCGTGAAGCTGGGAGTATTCACCGTATTAGGTGGCAATAAAATGCTCTCCGGAAAAGAGATCCAAAAAGAATTAGGGCTGCACGACCGGGGAGTTTATGATTTCCTCGATGGGCTTGTTGCTATGGGATTTCTGAAGAGGACCGGACTTCTTGAGACAGCGAAATACGGCAACACCCAGGACACCGAGTTATTCCTCGACAAGAACAAGCCGACTTACATTGGCGGCATGCTGGAGATGGCCAACGACCGCCTCTTCCGCTTCTGGGCCGATCTCGATGAAGCGCTTATCACCGGCAAGCCTCAAAATGAATTAAAGCACAGTGGCGTATCCATGTTCGATGAGTTGTACGCTGACTCATCACGCCTCAAGCAATTCATCAACGCCATGTCAGGAGTTTCGGTTGGAAATTTCGTGGCCCTGGCGAATAAATTTGATTTCTCACCATACAAAACACTGGTTGATGTTGGAGGTGCTGCCGGGATTCTATCTATTCAGGTTGCAAAGCATAATCCGCATATGATTTGCACCACGCTGGACCTTCCGCCCGTTGTTCCGATTGCAAAAGAAACCATAGAAAAGCACGGATTAAGTGACAGAGTGAAAACCGGAACCGTTGATTTCTTCAAGGAAGAATTTCCAAAAGCAGATGTCATCACAATGGGAATGATCCTGCATGACTGGAATCTGGAAAACAAGAAGATGCTCATCAAAAAGGCTTTTAATGCACTGCCAAAAGGCGGAGCTTTCATCGCTGTTGAGGCACTCATTGATGATGAAAGAAAAAAGAATGTTTTCGGATTGATGATGTCGCTGAATATGCTCATCGAATTCGGAGTAGCGTTCGATTTCACCGGTGCTGATTTTGAGAAGTGGACGAAAGACGCAGGCTTCACCAGAGTGGAGGTCATGCCTCTGGCTGGCCATTCCAGCGCTGCGATTGCATATAAGTAATGAAGAAGTTTTTCTTCCTGGGTTACGTGCTGATCGTTTACGCGGTCTTTCTTCTCGCCATTGGTTACCTTGTTGGATTTGCAGAAAATACGGTAGTCCCGAAATCTGTTGATAGCGGTGAACCTGCTCCTCTTGCAACAGCTATCGTCATCAATCTGCTGCTCATCAGCGCTTTCGGTATTCAGCATAGTGTGATGGCACGGCAGGGATTCAAAAAATGGTGGACACGTTTAATTCCGAAACCTGTTGAACGCAGCACGTATGTTCTGTTCACAAGTCTGTTGCTCTTCCTGATTTACTGGCAGTGGATACCGATACCAAAAATTATTTGGGCATTTGACAAACCGCTTTTTCAAATTCTTATTGCGTTGAGCTACGTTGGTTGGCTGATGGCAGTAGTCAGCACGTTTCTCATAAATCATTTTGAGCTTTTCGGGCT
>CAYOYI010000326.1:0-5014 GCA_964408105.1 uncultured Chitinophagaceae bacterium
TGATATTTGATCTTTTCATCTGTTGCTTAGTTAACCGTTAAAGGTTAATCGTTAAATGTAAAAAGCATCTGAAACAACATAACATTTAACGCCTAACGGCTTTAACCTTCCGTAAATTTAACCCACTTCAATAAAAAAATATTGAGAAGGAAGAAAAGGATACTGATTGCTCCACTTGATTGGGGCCTTGGTCATGCTGCGAGGTGTATTCCCATCATCAGGGAAATCATCGCCCAAGACCATGAGCCTGTGATTGCGGCTGACGGTCGGGCCTATGACTTGCTCAAGTCCGAATTTCCTGAATTGAAAATTCTCCGGCTCAAAGGTTACCATCCTGTTTATCCGAAGGAAAGCAACATGGTCTGGACGATGTTGCTCCAGGCGCCACGATTTCTGTATAGGATCGCATGGGAATATTTTGCTTTGAAACCATTAATTAAAAAGCATTCAATTGATATTGTCATATCTGATAACCGATATGGTTTATGGAGTTCTGAAATTCCATCCATTCTGATTACTCATCAGCTTTTCATAAAAATGCCCGATGCATTTAAATGGATGGAACCAGCGGTGAACAAGCTGAATCACTTTTTTATCCATCGGTTTCATCAATGCTGGGTCCCGGACATTGCAGGGGATGAAAGCCTGAGCGGGTTGTTGTCGCATGGCAAATCTGAATTGAGCAATGTAAGGTTCATTGGAATGTTGTCCAGAATGAAATGGGCAGGGGACAATGGATCAGGGGCAAGGGGTCAGGGGCAAGGGGCAGGTTCGGGCCGATATTCATTACTTGTTTTGCTTTCGGGGCCTGAGCCACAGCGTTCGATTCTTGAGAAGGAAATCATGCCACAGATTGATCGGCTTGGATTGCAAACACTTGTCGTTCGGGGGATAACTGAGGAGAATGAAAGGAATTTTATAAATGATGAACTGGAAATGGTGTCCCATCTCACTTCTGAAAAACTCAATGAAGCTTTGTTGGCGGCAGAAGTAGTTGTTTGCCGGTCAGGCTACAGCACCTTGATGGATATCGCTGCTATCGGTAAAAAAGCGATTCTGATTCCAACTCCCGGGCAGACGGAACAAGAGTATCTGGCAAAACGATTTGATGAAAAAAAATTAGCCATTGTACAGCAGCAGGGGAATTTGAATTTGAAAGAAGCTCTGGAAAAATTAGAAGAGATGGCGTTTGTCCCGATAAAATTTAGCGGGGAGGATTACAAGAAAGAGATTGCTGAATTAGTTGGTTGATTTTGTGAACTGGGCCACTGCTTTCTTCCCTTCTAAAATAAAATCGTCCGGTCCGCGGCCTCCGAGAATGCGGTATCTTACAACTCCTTCGCTATCCATATAAAAAAGAGTAGGGTAGGCGGTAACCTGGTATTTTCTTGCGAACACCGGGCCTTCTCCCTTTTCCATGTCGAATTTGTAGTTCACAAAATTTTCGTTGTAAAATTTGCCTACATCTTCCTGGGTAAAAACATTTTTGGACATCCAGCGGCAGGGTCCGCACCACACGGCATAGGCATCCACGAAAATGGGTTTGTTCTGCTTTTTTGATTCTTCCAACGCCTGCTGCCAGCTTCCTTCAAAAAATTTTATTCCGCTATCCTGGGCAAAACTGAAAACAGCAAACAAGATTAGAATTGCGGTGAGTGAAAATTTAATCAATGACATGGCTTTTAGATTCCCAAAGGGGATGGTATTCCAGCTCGATTTCATCCTGAAAAAATAAGCGTGTGGTTTTTTCAAAGGATTCCGTAAGGTCTGATACATAGAAATGATTTTTCGTTGTCTTGTTATCGTTAAGCAACCCATTCTGAGCAAGAACTGTTCCAACTTCTTTGCTGATAAAATCGGTTGAATCAAACACCTGCGCCTTCCCGTTGTAAAACTTCAGTATTTGCTCCTTGATCAGCGGATAATGGGTACAAGCCAAAACTAATGCTTCTATGGATTTAAGCTGCGGATCGTTCAGGTAGGTCTCAATCACCACTTCACTGATCTGGTTATTGAAAAACCCTGCTTCAATCATTGGGGCAAGAAGCGGTGTTGCCAACGAGTGGGTTTGAATGTCCGGTCTTAACGATTTCAACCGATCAGCATATATTCCCGAACTGATGGTGCGTTGCGTCCCGATGATACCGATGGACTTAATATCTGGCATTTCGGAGATTCCTTTCACAACAGGTTCCACCACGTTGATGAAATGAACCTGATTCCCTAATTCACTGACTAAATAATCAAATGCTACTGAAGAGGCAGAGTTACAGGCAATGATAATGAGCTTGCACTGCTTTTCAAGCAGAAAGCGACTGATGCCAAGGCAATAGTGGCGGATTAATTCTTCCGACTTATCACCGTAAGGCAGGTGAGCCGTATCTCCGAAATAAACGATGTTTTCCTGAGGAAAATCCTTAACGATCTTCTCCGCGATCGTTAGCCCGCCAATACCGGAATCAAAGATTCCAATCGGCTGGCGGGAAGCATTTGTCAAGGACGATGGTTATTGAGTAACGCCAAGCTTGACCTTCACCGATTCTGTGATGTCATCGGAGGCCGGGTAATAGAGCAGGTTGCTGCCCACGCTGGAATCGAATACGTAGGCAATTCCTTTATCGGTTGATACGGCTTTGATTGCACCCATCACCTGTTCTTCCAGAGGCTTCAAAAGCTCGATCTGTTTTTGAGCCATCTGCTCATCAGAAGAAGCTTGAAGTTTCTGCATCCTTGTTTCAAGATCCGTGATCTCTTTTGCTTTTACTTCCTTAATTGCCGGGAGCATATCTTTTTCCTGCTCATAATACTCCTGAACCTTTTTGGTGTATTCTTTCTCCATGTTCACAAGAGTTTCCTGTAATTGAGTGGCGAAATCCTGCAATTTCTTTTCGGCAGCTTTATAGCCCGGCATGGCTTCAAGCACTTTTGTAATATTTACGTGGCCAAGCTTTACGGTTTGAGCGGAAACCGGAATTGAACTAAACAATAAGGCAGAAGCAATGCATACAATTGATAAAATTCTCATGTCAAAATTTTTTAAGGTCGGTAAAGATAAAAAGATTATTCTTTAGCTGGTGTTTTAGCTGAAGACGGGGTGAATCCCAGCGCCCTGATGATCTCATCGCTTTTATCATACTTGGGACTGGCAAACAACATGTTCACACCGCTGGATTTATCAAACACAAAATCATAAGTTTTTTCAGTGGCCATTTTTTGGATCTCATTATAGATCTTATCCTGTATAGGTTTGATAAGTTCCTGCTTCTTTTTGAAGAGATCGCCTTCATATCCGAATCTTTGCTTTTGCAGGTCGCGCACAGCCTTCTCTTTATCCTCAATCTCCTGCTGCTTTTTCACTTTCATATCTTCAGGCATCAATATTTGCTCGGCCTGATAGGCTTTATATAGTTTTTCTATCTCCTGATATTTCTGGTCAATCTCAGCACGCCAATCTTCCGTTATCTGGTCAATTCGTTTTTGTGCTGTTTGATAATCGGGAATGTTCTCAAGAATATAATCGGTGTCCACGTAAACAAATCGCTGTGCGTGTGCCGAAGAAAAAATAGCGGTTGCAAAAACTAATGCTGCGAGTAAATGTTTCATGATTTCATTTTTTTATTCCGGTTCAAAACCAAGGACGATACTGAATTTTCCATACTTGCCAAGATAATCTCCAAAATCTTGTGCTTTACCTGCGTTTTTGTCAAATCCTATGCCATAATCAAATCCAAGCATCCCGAACATAGGAAGAAAGATACGGATTCCCAAGCCGGCTGAGCGTTTAATGTCAAAAGGATTAAAATCTTTGATGCTGCTCCAGGCATTCCCGCCTTCCATGAATGCAAGAGCGTAAATCGTAGCGGACGGATTAAGCGAGAAAGGGAATCGTAATTCAAGCGTGAACTTGTCAAAGAAAGGTGCGCCATCGGCAAACACATCATAACCGCGAAGCGAAATCACATCCACGCCATAAGTTTGAAAATTCGAGATGCCATCGCCACCAAGCTGGAACCGCTCGAATGGAGAAAAGCCGATCTTGTTATTGAATTTACCCAGGAAGCCGAATTTAGCTGAGAACCTAAGCACCAGAGGAGTTTTTTTGCTTTTAATAAGTGTAGTGAACCATTCTGCATTGAATCTCCATTTGTGATACTCTACCCATTCATAACGCTCCTGGTCGGTGATGACCTCATCACTGTTTGGTGAGAAACGCCCGCCACGGAGTAAGGAATAAGGCGGAGTGATTTTCAGTGAAAGAGAAAAGTTAGAGCCGCTTCTTGGGAAAATTGGCTGATCAACTGAATTTCTTGCAAGCGTGAATTGAATGCCAAGATTGTTGAAAGTTCCGTCTCGAACGGCAAACAATGAACGGTTTTCAAGCACAAAGCGCTCGTATTCTACAAAAGTGTGGAAAGTGAAAAAGTCATCGGGCCACTTCAGCCGGGTGCCGATCCCGACTGTCGCTCCGTTTGTGATTTGCTTGCCACTGTAATCCTGTCGCGTGTGATGGTAACTGAGCGAAAATGAATTGGGTTTTTTCCCTCCAAGCCAGGGTTCAGTAAACGAAATGCTGTATGATTGATAAATCTTACCATTCGTCTGTACGCGGAGCGATAACTTTTGCCCGTCACCAGAGGGTAGGGGAGACCAGGTACCTTTCTTGAACAGATTTTGGATGGAGAAATTCGTGAACACTACTCCAAGACTTCCGACAATGCTGTTAGCAGTTCCTCCCCAACCTGCTGAAAGTTCCAACTGGTCAGATGGTTTTTCTACCACATGGTATTCAATATCAACGGTTCCGCGAGCCGGATCTGGAATTGGAACAACGTTTAGTTGCTCAGGATCAAAGTATCCCAGTGTTGCGATTTCACGCTGAGAACGGATGAGGTCTGAGCGGCTGAATTTACTGCCCGGGAGCGTTCTCAATTCCCTGCGAATAACGTGTTCCTTGGTTTTTGTGTTGCCGTAAATTCTTACTTCATTGATTGTAGCTTGCGGACCTTCATAGATG
>CAYOYI010000327.1:0-1637 GCA_964408105.1 uncultured Chitinophagaceae bacterium
GGAGTGGAACCTCCATTTGTCGGAATCGCTTCAAACCTGATGGTGTCACCGGCACATTGCGGAGAGTTGATCATTTGTATCGAAACACCCGCTGCCGCAACTGATTGGATGACGATGGTATCATTGTTACTGATCGCAGTTGGTGTTCTCAGACAATTTGCATTCGAGGTCATCGTCACTTGCACAATGTCGCCATTGCTAAAACTGCCGCTTACATATTGGTTTTGCTGACCGCTTTGGACAACATTACCGTTTACCCGGAACACATAAGTTGGTGACGGGCCTCCGGTCACGGTTGAAGTGAACACGGAAATCAAATTTCCGGGACAAGCCGGATTGGGACCGTGAAATACAAACACTCCCGGAGTTATGCTGTCAAGTACAGACATTACCACCGGAGCGCTGAGCACCGGATTCTGCATCGGGCAGGCGTAGTCCGAAGTTAAACGCACGCGAACCGAATTTAGATTTTGCAAGGTGGAAGAGCTGTACGTTAGTCCGCCTGTTTGCACCACGCTGTTATTTACCAGCCATTCAATGAGCGGATTGCTTCCTTCGTTGGAAATCGTTGCTGTGAAGTCAACATTCACCTGCTCGCAAATCGTAGTTTGAGAAGCTGTGACCGATGCGGTTGGCATCAGTGTGTCAATCACCGTCATCGTGATGGCATTTGAAACGGCAGGGTAGGGGGTTACGCACTGATGATCGCCATACACTTCACAGGTCACAACATCACCGTTACCAAGTGTTGATGAACTGTAACTGTCTGAAGGCCCATTTTGCACGGAGAAATTATTCACACGCCACAAATAGGTTGGATTAACACCCGGATTCACCGCTACTGCATCGAAGGTTACACTTGTTGCTTCGCAAATAGTATCGTCTGAAACTGTGATGCTGACGGCAACAGTGTCATATTGCACGACAGTCATGTAAATGACATTGCTTGTAGCAGGGTTGTTTGTGGCGCAGGAAATACTGGAGGTCACCACTACCCAAATGCTATCGCCATTATTCAGTGATGAAGTGCCATATTGAAACTGCGGGCCGTTCTGAACGCTGCTTTCGTTCACAAACCATTGGTAATTGGGTGAACCGCCATTGGTCACTGATGCTGTGAACGTTACACCTGTGCCCTGACAAATATTATTTCCGCTTTCGCTGATTGAAACGCTGACAGGTAAGCTGTAAATAATATCCATGGTCACGGTGTTACTGGTATCATAGTCCGCAAGGCGGCATTGATAGTCGGAAGTGAGTACGCATTTTATTTCGTCACCATCATTAAGTGAGTCGTTGGTATAAATATTTGAAGACCCGCTTTGCACCAGCGTATCATTCAAAAACCATTGGTAGTCAGGATTATTTCCACCGAATGAATTGGATGCGGTGAATGTGACAGAGGTGCCATAGCAAACATTATTGGTGCTTGCGTTAATAGAAACATCAGGAGTTCCGTTGGTGAAAACTGTCATTGGAATTACGTTACTGCTAACGGGGCTGTTGTTCACACAAACTGCATCGGAAGTGAGATAGCAGCGCACATTGTTGCCGGTCAAGGTAGAAGTGACAAAACTCGTTCCGCCCGATTGAGTAAGAATATTATCTACATACCACGCATATTGCGGGTTGCTTCC
>CAYOYI010000327.1:1647-2632 GCA_964408105.1 uncultured Chitinophagaceae bacterium
GTCACGCTGTTAACGGTGAATGTCGCAGTTGTTCCATAGCAGAAATTATTCGTGTCAACATCAATCGTGATGGAAGCGGAAACACTTGGCGTTACGTGCATGACAATGCCATTGCTTGTAACAGGATTCACAGTGGTGCATGTTTCGCTTGAAGTCATTTCTGCTGTCACAATGTCTCCGTCCGCAAGCGATGTGGTTCCATATTGATGCCAGCCTAAGTAACCCCAGCCACTTCCAACAGACACGTTATTTATTTTCCATGTGTAATACGCCTGTCCTCCGTTCGTTGGAGTTGCGCTGAAAACGGTGTAAATGCCTGAACAAATACTGTCGTCTCCAGATATGCTTACAGATGGCGTTACATTTGGCGTAACAGTAATTGTTGTTGCGTGAATACTGTCACAACCATAAATGTTATTCGAGTTGTTATAATAAGTGCCTGCGGTTTTCTGGTAGGCGCCTCCAGCGAGGACACTGTCACCATCGCAAATGTTTACGCTGCTGAAAGTGGAATCAATATCTCTTATTGTAATAGTGGTTGTGATAATTTCCTGGCAAATCGGGTTGGCGGTTTCAAAGACTTTTAACCTCACGGTGTAAGTGCCGGGTTGATTGAAAGTATAATTCACGATTGAATCTGGGGTGAAATCAATAATCGTATCGTTGAAAATATCCCACTCGCGCGTATAGTCATTCGAGTTCACTGCGCTGTTTGAAGCGGTAAGGTCTTTGAAGGTGACTTGCGATCCCGTGCAGGTATCGCCAGTGGCTTGAATTTCACCATTTCCATAAATGAGACAGTTGAAATTATCAACGTAAAATGAATCCTTGGAATAAACACTCCAACGTCCTTCAGAATCCTGTACACGAACATATATCCAGTGAGGGCCAATCAGCAGGCTGCCTGTAGGCGCTGAAAAACTTGTAACCACCGAGTCTCCAGGTGTGATTGAAATTGCCGTGGCATTTCCGATACCGGGATCGG
>CAYOYI010000327.1:2642-4994 GCA_964408105.1 uncultured Chitinophagaceae bacterium
GTGCGATGCTGATGGCAGTCGCGTTGCCGATGCCCGGGTCGCTGTCAATAAAATATTCCGCTGCTACGATCGGATCATCAGCGGGATTATCAATATAGATCAGCTTTTTGCTGAACACGCTCCATTCTTCATTGGCATCTTTCACGCGTACATAAACCATGTGGAGCCCTAATGCCAATGAGCCGGTTGGTACCTGAAAATTTGCAAGCACAGAATCACCGGCAGTGACTGGGATAGGTGTTCCATTTCCCAATCCCGGGTCTGTATCTACAAAATATTCAGCCGCTACAATCTGCACAGGCTCCGGCAATTGAATGTGAATCATCCTTTTGCTGAAATCGCTCCATTCTCCTGTAGCGCTTTTCACCCGCACATAAACGGTGTGAATTCCCGGTGAAAGAGAGGCAGTGTTGATTGCCGGAACAAGATCAATGGAGTCACCGGGAGTAATTGTGATTGCTGTCCCGTTTCCAAACCCCGGATCGGTGTCCACAAAATATTCAGCCGCTACAATTGGCGTTGGATCGGGCAACTGGATGTGGATCATTTTTCTGCTGTACACACTCCATTCGCCATTTGCAGTACGTACCCTAACATAAATAGTATGCAATCCCGGAGCAAGAGCACCGGTGGGAATGACATTAGGCAGTTGAATACTGTCACCCGGAGTGATGGTGATGGGCGTTCCATTTCCAAAGCCCGGATCGGTGTCAATGAAATATTCGGCTGCTGCAATCGGGAAAACTACCGTTTGTATATGTACAGCTTTCTTGCTGAACACACTCCATGCGCCATTTGTATCACGTGAACGTATGTAGAGGGTATGGATACCGGGCTGCAAGCCCGTGGTTGATATAACATAGAAATTACTAACGCTGTCAACAGTAGCAACACTAAGCGCTGTTCCGTTTCCAAAACCCGGATCGGTGTCCCAGAAATATTCAACGCGGTTGAGCTGCTGTGCGGAGACTGCCCATGCAGCAAAAATTCCCAAAAGGGTCAATAACCTTTTCATCGCTGATGATTTTATTTCAGTGATGACGGTTAGTTGGCTGCTTTTTTTGCTTTCAGATTTATGTTAATAGGCTGCCCTTGCGGAACAGAGCTATTGATGACATTAAAGATTTCCTGGTGGGGAAATGCTTTTGGGTACTTCCGGTTTTCCCAATTATAATTACCACCGTATAGTCCAATATCCGATCCATCCGTACCTGCATTTTCTCCCGGTGAACCTCCTGCAAGCCTGTAATCCTCCGCGATAGTGTAATTGTCAGCCTCAACAAAATTCACAAACGTGGGATCGGTGTTCATGATGTTGTTATTACCACTAACACCATTACCAATGGAATTGATAGCTATCATTGTTCCGCCACCTGAGTTGTAAATGATATTATTATTGAACACACAATTTGTGCAGCTAGCACCGGTAATATCGGTATATGCAGCCGTGGTGACCCAGAAGATATTATTTTCAAACAAGGTATTACTGCAACTGTAGCATAGCATATAACCAGAACTGCTGCGCAGAATGAACACGTTATTCCGATATGTAAAGGCGCTGTTGTTATAGCTGCCGATATAATAATAATAGTTGAGCATCTCGAAATAGTTATTCTTTACAAGAATGTTATTCAATGTACTGGTGTTGGAGTAGTTATCAATGAACGGGTTATTCCCATTGGCAATGAAAACGTTTCCTTCAATTATCCAATTACTTGACGTTGCCGAATACCATTGAACTCCTGTGGTAGTGCTGGTGAAATAGTTATTATAGATGCCGATGTTGTTTACAGTAACGGCATAAGCCTGCATGTAACCTACATTTAATCCGGATACTACAGAGCCGCTGCTGCCGGTACCAAATGAAATATAGCTAATGGACGGTCTGCTTTCATTGGATACTTCCGGGTCAACAGCCGCAGAGCCGGCAACAACAAGTTGTTTGTCAATCGTGAAGGCCGCATAGCCATAAGACGAACCATAAATCAAGATTGTATCTCCGGCATTGGCTGCGGCAACCGCAGCCGTAATAGTGTTGTAAGCAGCGGCAGAGCCGGGTGTGTTATCAACGGTTAGAATTGCTGCGTTAGAAAAGGAAATCCAAAGAACAGTTGCAAAGAGGAGCATTAACTTTTTCATGGTATGAGGATTTTGTTTTTACAATGGTTTACGAATTCAAGGCTACGCAATTTCCGAAGATTTAGCTTAAAAAAGAAACCTGCTTGTATACGACTTGTAAAATAAATTGTCCGGCTACGATTACACTATAATCGAAGAGCCTTTTGAAAACGTCATTGCGAATCTGACGGCATGATTAGCGCGTGGAGTCAGATGAACCAATCCCCTTATTGT
>CAYOYI010000328.1:0-4962 GCA_964408105.1 uncultured Chitinophagaceae bacterium
AACTATCCAGAATTCCTTTCCGTTGGCATGTTGAATGGCAGTGAGCGATTCGTCAACCGGAGTTGTCAGCAAAACATCTTTGGTCACGACATCGCCTAAACCACCATCAAGATTCATGTCAATTATGGAATAGCGCAATCCGCCCGTGGAATTATTTTCGATGCAATCCGTAGTGAATAAATAAAAAAGATTTTCATGCCTCGGATGATTCACGATAAGCGATGATTGAAAAGAACTGCTGCAGCCTCCGGCACCGGTGAGGTCGCCATTAGGCATGAGCTGGTGATTGCGGTTCCAGATGCCGCCTGCATAAGGCATGTCTCCGCCATTGGAATAAAAAAGTAAGCTCCCGTTGTTATCGCTGATCACGGCTGATCCTTCGAAAGCTTTCATTGCGCCATTGGTGAGCGCAACCGGATGGCCGGGTGTGAAATCAAGCCCTGCCTGATCGCCAAAGTACCAGATATTCGCCCGCTTTGGAGTCTGTGCGTCTGCCGCAGTGAAATATCCGATAAAGAATAAGACAGGTATCAGTTTCCAAAGCCCCTCACGAAAAACACTCCACGCCCGCATAAGTCAAGTTTTTATAAACAATATGACTTTTTACGGTTACGGGTGGTGGAAGTTGCAAAAGGCAGAGTCACCTAACAGGCAGAAAAAATTTTACTGCTGCACCTCATCATCCGCCTTATTTTCTTTCTGCTCATTTTTTCTCGCCTTACGTTTTTCAGTAGCCCGCCTGATATTGGGGAAGAGGTCTTTGGTGTTGTTGAATTCCTTTTGAAAAGAAATTCCTACACCGGTTTTATTCTTATTCCGGTTTGAGAAAATATCATACTCACCTTTTCTAAAAGCTTTGATCTTGATCCTGCCATCCGGGGTAACGCTGTACTCAATTTCAAAGTCACCGGCTACGTTGCTGGCCTTGTCATTTCCAGTAGTTGCTGTTTCCCCGAAATCAAAATTGCCACCTATATCAACTGACACGCGGTCATTGAAGAAGCTTTTGTTAAGCGCAAGCTGCAGTTCCTGCCGGCTTTGAAAATCAATCTGATCCGGGTCACCTGTGGTGTTGTCAATTTCAGATTGGTAGGTGCGGTAGTTAATATCCACCTGAAGCTCGGTGACGAATTCCGATATCCAGTCGCTGAGATAAATGGAAAGCTGGTTTGACAAAAATTCGCTCACGGAATTGTTAACCTCGGATGCCACATCCGTATTTCCCGTTCCCGGTCGAACCGGCAGAAAGCGGTTCAGCACAAGCAAGCCCACTACCTGCAGGTTCATCGCATCCTGGTTGTATTTCAACTGCTGAAACCTTCCATCTAGTGCAGTCCTGATAGCAGGGTCGGCATCAGGCACTTTGATGTCAAATTTTATTTCGGGCTGTGCCAGTGAGCCCGTAATGTAGAGATAAAGCAAAACCTGCACCCTGTTTTTCGCTTTTTGCTTTTCCTCATCCGTTGATACAATATCATCGAGCAGGTCATAAGGCGATGCTCTCAGCTTATACAGAGCCGCGATGTCCAAAATGGCGTTGCTCGGATCTCCGCTCCAGTTGATCGAGCTTCCTTTTTCAATCGTAAACCTCTTGGAGATCACATTCTGCATGGAGAACATATAGTTCCCGTCTTCTATTCTATAATTACCAGCAATGGACAACTCACCGAGCGTATTCAGCATCACACGCAATTCACCAATGCCCTGTGCCTTTATCACGTCACCATCTTCACGGTCAATCAGCAAGCTGACCGTTGCATCAGGCGTGGCTTCCACTTCGCAGTCCAAACTAAAGCGCTTCACTTTAGTGACATATTTGGTATCTGTTTTATTCCCGGGGGTGTTGATGAATCTGTAAAAGCCATAATCCTGAACGTCTTTGGTTTCAGTTACATCCACAGTAACATTTGTACCTGGTTTTGTCTTAGCAATTATTTTGAAGAGCACATTTTTAACGGGGCCCTGAATGTTCACTTTGCCATCACCGATCATCTTTCCATAGAATGGGCCTCCGGTGGCATATGAAGTATTCATGAAAAGAAATTTCCGGGTATTAACTTCAATATCCAAATGGAGATTGTCCAGCCGGTCGTAGTTGATCTTTCCTTTTCCGGTTGCTTCGTTTTGATCTTCATCTCTTAATAAAATCTCGCCAAGATCAATTACTCCGGGCGTTAAAGCGAACTCTTCGTTCGCAAAGCTGTAAGTGGTGTTCAGCGCATTCACTTTTGCGCTAACATCTTTTCCGGTCAGCTTGCCTTCAATGAGGGGTGAAATGAAAGTGCCTTGAACCTTTAGCTTTCCCTGCATGTCACCTTGAATTCTGGAAACTTCCTTTTGGATCAGCGGCTCAAGATGCGGCAGGTGAAGATTTTGAATGTTAAGGCTGAAATCGAGATATTCTTTTTTCTTCAGATTGTAGAAGCCTTCTAACTTAATGTTGTTTGAGGCGCCAATGAGACTTGCGTTCAACTCAATGTTTTGGTCACCAGGCTTGTAATTGCTAGACATGATAAGATTTCCGATGTTGTGCTTATTTATCATTACAGTATCCGCTGTGAGGGAGCCTAAAAGCGTAGGTTCCTGTAATAAGTGAAGCACTGTGAGGGAGCCGTTCATCTGTGCGTCAAGTGTCAGCTTGGTTCCCGCGAGGAATGGCTTGGTCAGCCCTCCAAGATCAAGGTTTCGCATAAAGGCGGTGAGATGGTTCCCGCCATAAGGATCAACAAAGGTTTTGATTTCCAGTTGTCCGTTTTTGTTCGATAGAATCAGGTTTTCAATATCGAGCCGTTCAGGGCTATAATGAATCCGGTTGCCGGATGAAAGCAGCCACTGGTCATGGTCAATAAAAACAGAAGAAGGGAAGAACTGCAGGGTAAAAGTTTTAAAATCCGTGCTTAACAAACCATCAAGATCAAGGCGGGTAGGGCAGGTTTCGTTCTGCACATTAAAACTAAAAAGTATGCTGTCCGGCTGTACCCTTGCGGTAAGTAAAATATCATCGATCGCAACGCTGTCTTTGTAGATAAGAGTGTCTATTCTTGTTCGGACAATAATGTTGTTCAAACCTGATTCTGCATCAATAGAAAAGTTGCTGATGTCGAAATTATCGTACCGTGCCTCGGTGAGTGTAGCATCGAGATCAATGAAGTTTTGAGTGCTGCTGAAGGATCCTCTCACATTTCCATTTCTTAAACTGATGAATTTCGGATCAATAAGGCGGGTAAGATTTCTTGTATCCCGGATCTGCGCATCAAAAGCAAAATTCTGTTCCTCCTGCTCGATCTGACTTTTTTGCGGATTGAAGTAGAAGTTTACAAGATTCTTAAATGCTGCAGGCAGGTTTTGATACTTGAAGTCCCCGGAGACGCTTGCATCTGCAACATCTGATTTGAGTCTCAGGAATTTTTCGCGGTCATTAAGCGGAAGGGCGCTTAGCTCGAGTGAATCAATAACAAAGGTCTCTCCGTTTTTTTCAATCATAGTATTGAACAGGCCTGCGTAACCAATAAACCTGTCCAAGGTCATTCCCTGAAAGTCAATGTCGAAAGTAGAAGCGACAGTAATATCATCATTTGCAAGGTTGAGTTCCCGGAGATTGGCTCTGCTCAATACAGCATTAAATTGGAAAACAGGCATTGTATCAACTTCCAGATCAACAGTTCCTTCAAAATCCAGATCGAGATTTTCATCTTTCACCGTCAGCAACCCTTTAAAAAACCTGTCATTCATCTCACCGTTGATGATCACATCCTTGTAATCGTGCTGCTTTAAATTCAGGCGCTCGATCTTACCGTCAACCACAGCTTCGATAGTACTGAGGTTCAGGCCCGATCCTTTAACATGAGCGTTAAAAGTAAGTCCCCCAATGAGATTTTCCTTTTTGAAATATCTTCCAAGGTCGAAATCCAGTGACGCAAGATTTCCTGAATACTTCGCAGTTCTATCATCCGGGTTGAATTTGAAATTCAGGTCAGAGCTGAGCGATCCGATGTCGGTGTTCATGCGGCCATCAGCTACAAAGTCATAGCTGAATCCGTTGAAAGCTCCTGAAAAATTTATTTGCCCCAGTTGGTCAAGATTCCAGGGATAGCTGAAATGAGGATAGATCCGATGCATATCGGCAACTGTAGTTTTAATGTCATCAATGTCGAGCGATATAAAGGTTTCCCGAAAAGCCGGAAGGCCTTTCATGTTAATGTCGCCTTTAAACCGGGTTGATTTACCGGTGTTCAGGCGCAGATCTTTCCCTTTCAAATTGTTGACGGTCCCTTTTATCATTCCGGAAAGGTCAAGTGAATTATGGACGATTTTGTTCAGCGCGTTAACTGCGAAATAATTGATGTCAAGAAGTGACACCCTCGATTTCTTGAAGTCGCCTTCCATGTAAACCTTATTCACATAATCCTTGAAATCGGCAAATGATTCATAGGTGAAATGAAGGTAATCCGTGATAACGCTGTTGTCAGTAACGAGCACCAGGTTCTTACACTCAATTTCGGTGGTAGAAACCTTGGCATCAGTCGCCATTGTTTTTATCGCAATGCCACATTTTTCTTTTGCGCTCAGACATTCGATCAAACCTGTTATCGTATCGCCAACGATCTTTCCGTTACTGAGATCAATATTTATTTCACTTACCAGCAGATCATTATAGTTCATCCCGCCTTTGTTGTACACCTTGTTCTCATTCACGTACGCAAATGAGGATCCATCAACTTTCACCCTGGATGCTTCAACTTGCCAGTAGCCCTTGTTGAACAATCTGACGCCCTTGGGAATCTTCTCCGGTGTACATTCGGGATTGAAAAGATCCTTATAGCTGATATCCGCTCTGCTTAGTGAGAACTCTTCCACGCTGAGCAGTTTTTCATCAGGTCTGATGCTCAGGTCTGACAATTGCAACTCTTCGAAAGAGGTTTTGAATTCCTGATCTTTTAATTTATCGAGCAGTACAAAATC